>JAITOP010000059.1 GCA_031289895.1 Prevotellaceae bacterium | reverse complement strand
TATAAAAAATTCATTGTTGTTAATGTTTTCAGGGCTTGTTACGAAAATCAATCTTACTTATCATCAATCATCAATCAGAAGTGAAGGAGGAGGTAATGCAAGTGTATTTCAATACTATCGTTATAGAATAGCACCACGACCCGTAGAACTTGATGTAATAAAATATTTTGAATCTCGTTACAAAAAAATTAAAGCTGCAAAACAAGAAATGGAATATTTTATCAACGAACAAACCATTTCAACTGCATTAATATTAAAAGGAACGGCAACCAATTTGCGTATTATACCACGAGAGAGTGTAGATTATATTTACACCGACCCGCCTTATGGTGCAAAAATTCCATATTTGGATTTATCTGTTATGTGGAATGCTTGGCTTGATTTGGAAGTAAGCGAAGAAGATTATCAGCAGGAAGCCATAGAAGGCGGCGAGCATGATAAAAGCAAAGACGAATATAATAAGCTGATAGCACAAAGCATAAAAGAAATGTACAGAGTGTTGAAATTCGACCGCTGGCTTTCATTTGTATTCGCACACAAAGACCCCGAATTTTGGCATTTGATTATAGATACTGCCGAAAGTTGCGGATTTGAATATGTTGGCGCAGTTCCACAAAAAAACGGACAACCAAGTTTCAAAAAACATCAAAATCCATTTACGGTTTTATCGGGACAGTTAATTATTAATTTTCGCAAAGTGCGCAATCCGCGAGCAATAATGAAAGCCAATTTGGGTATGGATATTTCGGAAATAGTAATGCAAACTATTGAGGGTATTATCGCCAAAAACGACGGAGCAACTTTGGAACAAATAAATGACGAACTTATTATCAAAGGTTTGGAATTAGGTTTTTTGGATTTGTTGAAAAAAGAATATTCCGATTTAACGCCTATTTTACTTGGCAGTTTCGACTATGATGATAAGGCAGAAAAGTTTTCTATCAGAAAAAATACAAAGTTTAAAACTTCTATAGATGTTCGTCTTCGCATAAAATATTATCTGATTAGTTATTTGCGCCGAATGGAACGAGAAAATAAATATCCGCATTTTGATAACATCATTCTTGAAATACTTCCATTGTTAAAAAACGGCATAACACCAGAAAATCAGACAGTATTGAATGTTTTGGAATCTATTGCAGAACGAGTAGGACAAGATAGTTGGCGACTTAAACGAAATGGGCAACAAAAATTGTTTGATTAATGATTAGTGATTAGTGATAAATGATAAATGAACCTTATCGATAAAAAATACATACCCGAATATTCAAAACAAATCGGAAACAAAATTTCGGATTTGATTGCGCAGTTTGATTTTTCAGAAAACAAAAATAATTTTGATTATCTGACCAAATCAGCTGCTGTTTATTCGTCTAATATCGAAGGCAATAGCGTTGATTTAAATTCGTTTATGAATTATAAACTGAATAACATAAAACATAAAACAAAAGAAATTGACGAAATTAAAAATTTAATAAGTGCTTACGAATTTGCGCAAACAAATAAACTGACTGAAAAAAATCTGCTGAACGCTCATAAAATATTGTCGAAAACATTAGTATCAGCAAGCAATCGCGGAAGATACAGAACAGAACCTGTGGGCGTTTTCGGAAAATCGGGAATTGTTTATTTGGCGGTTGAACCCGAATTTGTAGAGCGCGAAATGAACTCGTTTTTTGATTTTATTACCGAATTAACAGAAAATAATCTTACCGAAGAAGAAGTGTTTTATTTTGCCGCTTTGCTGCATTTGCGCTTTGTTCACATTCATCCTTTCAGAGATGGAAACGGACGTGCGGCGCGATTGCTCGAAAAATGGTTTATTGCCGAAAAACTCGGACAAAAATTTTGGAAAATTCCGTCCGAAGAATATTATAAAAATCATCAGCAAAAATATTACGAAACAATAAATATAGGCGTGAATTTTTATGAACTGAATTATGATAAATGTTTGAATTTTTTAATAATACTACCGAATTGTTTTATTAGTGATTAATTATTAGTGATAAATGGTTAATTATTAGTGATTAATTTGATATAATTTGATTTTAAAATAATGATAAAAAAAATATACATATTTATTTGCCTGCTGGCTATATGCGGTTTTGCAAAATCGCAATCACGGGAAGCCGCCCGCTACGAAATTGATGTGAAACGTTACGATTTGCAATATGACGAACGTGAGGCTCTAATTCGCTCGCGCGAGTTTATTCGCCTCGACCCGACTTATTATGTTGGATATTTGTACGAAGGCGTTTTTAAATACGAACGGGCATCCGATTATCTGGGATTTAAAAATTGCATTGCGCCGCTGAAAAAATCAATTGAATTGCTTGAAAATGAGTTTGGTCAAAAACTTTCGGCAACTTATAATTCGCGCGAAGAATACGAACCTTTGAATGTTGTGCAATTTGATTATCACCGGCTTGTTTTTTGCTTGATGGAGGTGTACAGCAATCTCGAACATCCCGATTCTGTAATTAATTTAATGAAACATTATCAAAGCTGGAATATGCAACGCGATATGCTTGGTGCAAACAATTATATTGCGTGGACAATTCATCGCAACCGATTTTATACAAAAGAAAAATATGATTTCCTCGAAAATTCGATAAAAGAAAACGATAAAAAAGCGCTTTCTTATCTTTATAAAAGTCTTTCGGAAACCAATAAAAAAGCCGAATTAAACGAAAAAATATTTTCACCGCTCGCTATCGAAGGCGACAGATTAAGCGCATATCATTATTTTTCAATCATATACGATTACGAGCAAAATATTGATTCTGCATATTATTATTTTCAGAAAATGGAATATTATAATATTTTTCCGTATAATAATTATGCGATATTTTGTTTTGTAAACGGCGATTTTTCTAATGCCGATATGTATTTCCACATTTCACGCGCTCGCGAATCGGGCGACAAACGGCTGAAAGAATCGGAATATTTTAATACTATAATCGAAGTGATGAAAGGAAATCCTGTTGAAGGAATAAAACAAATGAGCGAAGTTGTGCGCGAAAACGGAAGTTCGGCAGGCTGGGGTTGGTATAATATTGCGCTCGCTCGCGGATTTTTGTACAACGGACAAATCGAAAAAGCCGAGCAACATCTGACAAAAGCAAAAAACTTTAAGGAACTGCACATAGGAACAACATGGGGGCAAAGTCATTATGATATATCAATAAAATTTCTGCAAACCATTATAGACAAACAAAAAATTGCCGAACAAAAATTTGAAAACCGAAATTATTGGATGTCGCTGAAATCGCTTACAAATATTGCAAACAGCAAAATCAGTTTCTTTTTCAATCAGCTTGTTTTGCTCAATCAGTTGGCAGCAAATCCTGAGCGCGAGGAGGTTTTTTTCCGCGTTTTCGCATCCGAATGTACTCTTACGTTCGACGAAATTATGCTTGCTTTGCGCGATGCTTTCAGCAATAAATATTTTGTAAAATTATACGAAAAACTTACCGATACCGACAATCGCAAATACATAAAAAAATATTTAAAATTTTATTTGGTAAATATTTACAATCAACGCGGCGATGGCGACAAAGCCTTGCAATTGCTCGATAAAATAAAAAATATTGAATATATTGATGATGAATATGAAATTTTGTTTTTGGCACGAATTTACGAACTTTATGCCGGCATATCCGAAACAAAAGAAAAACGCAGAGAAAATCTTCTTAAATTTTATTACATCTATCCTCAACTTGTGCCGTACAGCGGATTGCAAATGAGTTTCCGATTGGACGTTAACAGCGATGGAAAAAATAAAACCGAAGATATTATATTGAAAAAACTTCAAAATTATAACATCAAAATTGCAAATAAAAAAGAAATTGATGTACCCAAAGCAAATATAACATTTTCTAACGATGGAAAAACCGATATTTTGACATTTCAGGTTCTCGACTCATCAGGCAAAACCATAGTGCCGCTCACAAAATTGAATTACGATGATGTAAATTCCGTAACCCGAAAACTCGCCTACGGATTATTTAAAATAATAGAACCTGCACTTACGGTAAACTCTATAAAAGCACCTGATAGATAGTATTCGGTATTCAGTATTCGGTATTCGGTATTTAGTCGTTAGTATTTAGTCGTTAGTCGCTGGTCGTATTTATCATTAATCACTAATCACTAATCACTAATCACTAACCACTATTCCGTATTCGTGTAAATTAGTGTAATTCGTGGCAATTAATCATTAACCACTAATCATTAATCAATAATCCGTTAGGATTCAAATGTTTATAGAAAAGAATGTTCACGCATTATTTCCGACCCCGAATGGGGTCGAACAATAGGGGTATTTGTACATTTCTACCAACATATAATCCCTATCGGGATTTTTTATATTCGGCACAAATTGTAATTCTTAATTCTTAATTCTTAATTCTAATGAATCCGTTAGGATTCAAATGTTTATAGAAAAAGAATGTCCAAACATCATATCCGACCCCGAATGGGGTCGAACAGTGAGGGTATTTGTAATTTTTACCAACATATAATCCCTATCGGGATTTTTTATATTCAGCACAAATTGTAATTTTTAATTCTTAATTCTTAATTTTTTTGTCATCTTCTATAAATATTTGTTTTTCAACACTAAAATCTATGTATTTTTTTATAAATAAACCGAATTATGCAATATCAAACATAATCGCATTTAACTACAAATAACAAATAATAATTTCTTAAAATTACAAATTATTTGCTTTTATTGTTTTTTGCCTTACAGATTCAAACATTAAAATGCTTGCTGCTGCCGA
>JAITOP010000287.1 GCA_031289895.1 Prevotellaceae bacterium | reverse complement strand
AACATTACAATGAGGTAATGAGGTTGTTCTTTTTTCAATATATTGCTACTGAGGTTGTTTTGTTGAAAAATTAGGTTGAAAATTAGGTTTAATATATCACAAATTCTTGTTTGCGAAAGGTGAATAATTGATATATCAAAAAACCGACCAAATACCAACGACCAAATACCAACGACCAAATACTAACGACTAAATACCAACGACTAAATACCAAATACCAACGACCAACGACCAAATATTTTTGAGCTTTTATATTAACTACTAAGTGCTTGTTTATCACTTGTTTTTCATAAATACACAGCGGATATAATAAATATATAGATTAAAATATTTATAATAATTGTATATAAAGTCAAAAAAATATTTTACTTTTGTCTGAAATTTGCAATCCGAGTAACTTGGATTGATAAAAAATGTTCAATTTAAATTAATTACTTTATACAGTGAAAAATAAATATATTGACTTAATTGACCAGACTTTTGAATTTCCGACTCCGGAATTTAAAGTAGAAGACAATGAATTGTATTTCAACGATATTCCATTAATGGATATCATTAAACAATACGGAACACCGCTTAAAATAACATATCTTCCGAAAATAACACAGCAGATACAAAAAGCCAAGCGATTGTTTAATGTAGCGATGGCAAAAGTTGATTACGACGGCGATTATCATTATTGCTATTGTACAAAAAGTTCGCACTTTTCGTTTGTTCTCGAAGAGGCGTTGAAAAACGAAATTAATATCGAAACATCGTCGGCTTTTGATATAAATATTGTTGAGGAACTTTATAATCAGGGGCTTATCAACAAAGATATA
Source organism: Prevotellaceae bacterium (assembly GCA_031289895.1). Taxonomy (GTDB): domain Bacteria; phylum Bacteroidota; class Bacteroidia; order Bacteroidales; family UBA932; genus JAIRKV01. Next base: position 3,259 of record JAITOP010000287.1, on the reverse strand, counting down.
TATGTTGTGTGCAACGGTTTTAAAAAACAGCAATATATTGAAAATATTGCAAATCTGGTTAATACGGGATGGAAAAACTGCATTCCCGTGCTTGATAATATGCTCGAATTTGATTCGCTAAGCGAAATTGTAACAAGCAATTGCAAATTAGGAATTCGCATTGCCGCCGAAGAAGAACCTAAATTTGAATTTTACACCTCGCGTTTGGGAATCAGATACATAGACGTTGTCCCGTTTTACGAAAATCACATCAAAAAAAATCCGAATTTTGAGTTGAAAATGCTTCATTTCTTTATCAATACAGGCGTGAAAGATGATGCATATTATTGGAACGAATTGGCAAAATGTGTGAAAGTTTATTGCGAACTTAAAAAAATATGCCCTTCGCTTGATACTCTCAATATTGGTGGCGGTTTTCCGATAAAAACATCCATGCAATTCGACTACGATTACGAATATATGACCGAAGAAATTATTGCGCAAATAAAAAATATCTGCACCCAATACGATACTCCTGACCCAAACATATTCAGCGAGTTTGGTTCATATACGGTTGGCGAAAGCGGCGCAGTTATTTATTCTATTCTCGGACAAAAACAACAAAACGACCGCGAGCGTTGGTATATGATTGATGGCTCGTTTATTACGAATTTGCCCGACACGTGGGGGCTTAAACAACGCTTTGTAATGCTTGCCATAAATAATTGGGACCATGAATATAACCGCGTCATACTCGGCGGATTAACTTGCGACAGTCAGGATTATTACAACTCCGAAGCTCATTCAAATGCAATATTTTTGCCACAGTACAGTAATGACGAAACATTGTACATAGGATTCTTTCACACAGGCGCTTATCAGGAATCGCTGGGCGGATACGGCGGAATACAACACTGTTTGCAACCGGCACCAAAACATATAATTATCGACCGAGATGAAAAAGGAGAATATTATACCCGCCTGTTCAGCAAAGAACAATCGTTTCGCTCGATGCTTAAAATACTTGGATATTAACATCTTAAAAAAATATAAAATGAAAAAAATCACAATTTTATTTATCGGAATTATTTTGCTGAATAGCTGCAATAAACAGAATTTAATCACTGATTTAACTCCATATTACGGCGTGTGGGCAAATGCCGACTGCGAACTTGTGCAAACCGAAAAATATACGTTATTGTTTGAAAGAAATGATAATAAAATCAGCGCGATACTCAGGCAAAACGAAAAAATCGGAGATACTGTTTACAGCAATTTTTTTGTAGGTTTTACTTTTGATATCAACACAAAAGAGTACGAAAAAATAACCGCTGACAAAACGCAACAAAGAATGTTGATTGGAAATTATCTGAAATTAAAAGAAACGCAATTAGAAATTTTGCAAAAACCGCAGTCGCAAAAATTGCAATTAGTCGAAAAAACAGACGTTTGCCCCGCTTACGAAATGCCTTTTGCCGACATTGCAAATATTGGCGAATGTTTACAAAATTGGCAATTGGGCGTATTTGAACATAATCTCGACCCCGAAAATTTGTATATAGAAATAGGCACAAACAAACACGCTTACATTTTTGCAATATTTCCAAACATGCTCTACTGCCGCGCCGCGCGTATCCGCCACAATAACAACGGCTCGGTATTTGCACAAAATATAAGGCTGATGATTAACGATAATACCAATGAAAAAACAGCCGAAATGGAAGCGGACAATCTGAAAATAACTGCCGCCGATGTTGAAATTAACAACGATTTATTTAAGCCCGATATGTGTTCGTTTGAAGAAGGCGGCATTTACTGGTCGTTCATTTCTTGCGTTGCCGACACAATAAAAATAAACGGTTGTGGCGAAGTTTATACTTATGTTCGCCAATCGGTTGATGAAAAGGTAGTTGCCGAATGGTTTAAATACAAATCATATTAAAAATATCTTGCTGATTTATGTTAAGTAAATCAAAAATAAAGCAAATAAAATCGCTCGAATACAAAAAATTTCGTGATGAATTGGGATTGTTTGTTGCCGAAGGTGAAAAATTAGTCGGCGAAATTTTGAAATCAGATATTGAAGTTGTTGATTTATTTCGTTTTGCGGATTCTAATTTACCAAAACATAACATCCGCGAGGAAATAATTTCTGAAAACGAAATGAAACGCATAAGTTTTTTGAAAACGACTTCTGCCGCTTTTATTGTAGCAAAAATTCCGCATAAAACACTAAACATAAACGAAATAAACAAATCGCTGAATATTGTTCTCGACAACATTCAAGACCCGGGAAATTTAGGCACAATAATGCGTTTGTGCGATTGGTTCGGAATACAAAACATTATTTGCTCGCACGAAACCGCCGATTGTTTTTCGCCAAAAGTTGTTCAGGCTACAATGGGCGCAATATGCAGAGTGAATGTTTTTTATGTCGATTTAAATGATTTTTTTAATAGCCTTGATAAAAACATCTGCATTTACGGAACTTTTCTTGACGGTGAAAATATTTATAACACTCAACTTTCGGTGCAGGGATTAGTAATTATGGGAAACGAAGGAAAAGGAATTTCGCAAACAACAGAAAAATTTGTAACCAAAAAACTTTTCATACCCTGTTTTTCAACCAATGCCGCAAAGCCCGAATCGCTTAACGTATCGGTTGCTACAGCAATAATCTGCTCTGAATTTAAGAGATGGGCGTTGGTAGTTGGTCGTTAGTATCTGGTATCTGGTATCTGGTATTTGGTCGTTGGTATTTGGTCGCTGGTCGGTTTTTAGATACATCAATTATATGAGGTTTTTATTTTTTAACTTTTCATTTACTACATGACAAAAAATCAAAAAACATCCATAACCACCTAATATTTAACTAATTATAACATTATTTATTTGAAAAAGACCTTGAAATTTCGTATCTTTGTCGCTGAATAACAAACAATTATAATTATGGAAAAAACTTCAAGGTCGAGTGCAAAAGTACTCAATTAATTTCAATTCTAAGCAAATTTTTCACGGGAACAATGAATTTAGCCCGCATTAAATTCTTAGGTCTGTTTCTTTGTGCATTAAGCAAAGTGCAAACGGTCAATTTTGGGAAAATTTCTGCTGCCATTGAAACAGAGGCAAAATCAGATTCTTCGTTGCGCCGTATTCAGCGTTTTATGGCTGATTATGATATGGATATGGATTTGATAGCGCGCATTATTTTCAAACTGTTGCCGCACAAACCGCCCTACCGTTTGGCAATGGACAGAACCAATTGGAAATTTGGCGAAAC
>JAITOP010000286.1 GCA_031289895.1 Prevotellaceae bacterium | reverse complement strand
CCGATTCAGGTATAGAAAATAAATAACAGATAAAACCCTTATTTACAAAAAGTTCCCTTAGTAGCCGAAAACAAGTAGCGCATACCCTTATTCCCTTATTAAAATATTGTAAATAAGGGAATAATGGTAGAATATCGAGGCTAATGCTCTGCTACTAAGGGCGGCTTTCCAAAATAAGGGTTTTGGTAACTGTTTAGTATTATTTGTTTTTCCCTAAAAAGCTTTCTCTCAAATTTGACCCTGTGATGGATGATTATCAATTATCTCTTTTTTATTAATCGAACTCAGGCTGTTACGTATTTTTAGGCGGAGTTAGGGTTTAATTGAGTACTTTTGCAATTGACCTTGAAGTTTTTCGCCACCATTATAATTGTTTATTAATCAGCTACAAAGATGCGAAATTTCAAGATTTTTTCAAATAAATAATGATATAAATAACTGAATATTATTTGTTTATGTGAATTTTTTATCATGTAGTAAATTTAAAAAACACAAATAAAATAACCGACCAATAACCAACGACCAAATACTAAATAACAACGACCAAATACCAACGACCAAATACCAACGACCAAATACCAATGACCAAATACCAACGACCAACGACTATTTATAAGAAACAAATTCAAAATAAGGAACTGTAACCCATTTGCCTTTGCGAATATCAAATTCGCGTAAAGCGCCGCCGCGAACGCCAAAGTTTTCATTGACTTTAAATTCTATGTAGCCGCCGTAGTATGTTTGCGGATACATTCCCATTCCCTGCGACATTGCGCCGTAACTGTTGCGCAGCGAATACTGTCCTTTTCCCGCAACTTTCACTCTGTCGGTGAGCCAGTAACCAATATCGCCATTAAAGCCAAAATCGTTGTTGTGTTTTCCGTTTATTGAATAATTTGTTCCGTAAACTCCTGTTTGAATATAAAATTTGTCGGAAACATCAAAATTGATATTGCTGCCGTAGTATGTTTGCGGTCGTCCGCCGTACATGCCGTGCGAAAGCAGGTTTTTGTTTTTGTCAAACGAGTGCATGCCGAACACGCTAAGCGTTATTTTATCGGAAACCAGATAATTAAATTCGGCATTAATATTTGCATCGTATTTCGATTTGTCGCTTTCGCGATATTTGTCAACCGAAACGCCTGTTGTAAATCGCATACGGTTGGCAACGTAGGTGTATGCTCCGCCTACGTTTTCTATTGTTCCGACAAGCATATACGTTTTTCGGCTTTGAAAAGCGGTGAGAAAACTGTTGCGCGAAAGTCCCATATATCCAACGTGATTAAAATCATACGACAGCGGAGTTCGCACTGCCAAAGGGTTTGGTGTTGTTCTTGTTATATACGATTCCAAATTATAATCAAACGGCGGCAACTCAAAAGGTTTAGAAAAATATTGATTTTTATAATTCAAATCGTTATTTAAATTTGTTTCGGAAACAGGGAAAAACCTTTGCGGATAAATGTTTTTTATGATTTCTGAATTTATATTTGTTGCGTTTTGTTCGGGTTGATTAAAATTTGTTTTTACCGTATCAACAACCTGTTCCGACTGCGATTTTGCCGAAATCGAAATTAATAAAAATCCGAATAATATTATTTTCCCCGATATTTTCATCTGATATTTAGCCTTTGTATATCACAAGTTTTTGACCAATACGAATCATATTATTTCTGCCGATATTGTTCCAATATTTAAGGTCGTCGGTGCGCACTCTGTATTTTTGTGCAATTCCGCCAACCGTCTCGCCTTTTCGCACTACGTGAACAATTTGTTTTCCGTTTCCCTTCGCTACACCGCTGTACTGTGCAGGCGCGGCAAGAACTTTGGGATTGAAATAAACGGAATCGTTGTAAGCATATATTTGATTTTCGTTATCAATAAACGGAATTGTGTAAGTGTGAGGCAAAATTAAAGTGTAAGGTTTTTCTTTTCCCGGAATAATATCGCGATGATATTGCGGATTCAGACTGCGGATTATTTCTATCGAAAGTCCTAATACTTTTGATATTTGCTCGAAGTGCAGCATTTTATTTATCGTAAAAGTATCAACGGCTATGGGCATTATGGGCGACATTTTTTTCAGTCCGTGTTCTTTGTAATAAGTCATAGCATAAGTTGCGGCAATAAATAAGGGAACGTAGCCTCGTGTTTCGCGCGGCAGGTAAGGATAAATGCTCCAATAGTCGGTTTTTCCGCCTGCGCGGCGAATTGCTTTTTTCACATTTCCTTCGCCGCAATTGTATGATGCTATTGCCAAAGTCCAATCGCCGAATATTTTGTACATTGTACTCAGATATTTTGCCGCTGCATGACACGATGCCACAGGGTCGCAACGCTCGTCAACAAACGATGTTATATTTAATCCGTAATATTTTGCGGTACGAAACATAAACTGCCACGCGCCGGTAGCCTTAGCCCGCGAAACTGCTTTCGGATTTAACGCCGATTCTATTACCGACATCATTTCAAGTTCAAGCGGCAAATCGTAACTATATAATATTTCTTCAAATATCGGAAAATAATAATCGCTAAGGGTTAATATTTCTTCTGTTTTGTTTCGATGTTTTTGTGTATAGGCAACAATACATCTACGCACAACATCGTTATACGGAAGATGTACTACGCTTGCTATTTTCGACAGGCGATTAATATAAACCGAATCGGGAAGTTCCGCAGACGGAAGATATTCATCTTCATTAAAAAAACTAACAGTATCAACGTTTTGCAGGTAAAAAAGGGAAAGCAAACTGTCAATTGTATTGCTGTATTCAAAATCGGGTTCATCGGTTATGATTTCATCATCGATGGTGTTGTTTTGTTGCGCCCAAATATTGAAACACAAAACATTTGCAATAAAAACAAGTAATATTTTTTTCATCTTTTTATATATTTTTTAAAATTTTATTTTTATTTTTACTCCTATCGCCGGCTCTATTTCGCCTGAGGCAAACGATGCTTCGTTAAACAGTGTAGGTTCGCATCGCAGCGAAAGGTCATCATTTATATCAAAATAACTGAGATGCGCAAATACGTTTGCATCAACTATATTGAGTATATACACCAATCCTGTCGCCAATATTGTTAAATCGCGGTTTCGTCTTGCAATATCGCGGGCGCTTTTTAATGTTGACAAAGGATATCGTCCGCCAAATTCATCCAAATCGGTGCTTGTTCCGTTTTCTACGGCATATTTTTTATTGAAAGCAGTTCGATAGCGGCTGTATTGGCTGTCGCATTGGTCAATCCAATATACGCAAAAGCCAAGCCCGCCGTAGATTATAGGTATTTTCCAGTAATCGCCGTTGTATGCCTGACCTAAACCCGGCAGCAACGCCGAATATAATGTTGCGCGTTGAGGAATTACGGGTCGTTTTATTTTATCTGTTTTGTATGATGATATTGCATCTAATGCGCCTGCAAAATAAAATATTCCGGCACCGATGTACGATAAATTTTTGTTGTGTTTGTAAGTATCAAATTTGTCGGCGGTTTTTTGATATTTTTGTATGACGTCGTCCAGCACAATTTGCGGAAGTCCTGCCGATTGAGCGTATTCAATCATGTTGCGGGCGTGTGTTGCGTCTTTCATTTTTGAGGAGAAATATAATCCCGAAGCAATTCCGCCGCCAATTCCTGCGTAAAAAACGGGAATTTTCCAATAATCGCGGTTGTATGCTTGTCCGTAACCGGGTACAATAAGTGTTCCCAGCAACACTTTGCCCATCGATAATGAGTCTTTGCCTTGTAGTCCGCGAATAAAATTTTTGCCTTGCGCGGATAATACATTCTGCTGTATTGCTATCAGAAAAACAAATATGTATATAAAAATCTTTCTCAAAATTTAATTTTTAAATATGTAAATTTTTAATAAAAAACACATAAAAATAAAAGATTGTTTTTTCAAAAATGCAAGCCGTTAAGTTTGCATCGTTCGTTAAAAAAATAGTCATCATCCTCATCCGTTGCAATCTCTGTTTTTCGTAACGGACTGCTATTTATCATTTTTGCCGAGCGATTTTCATCTTTTATAAATGTTTATTTTTCATTAATAACAGAATAATTTATTTCTGTTATTTGCTACTTAACATTGTTATCGTTTTTCTGTAAAAACAATAATTTTGTTATACGCTACCAAATCCACGCATCAAGTTTTTCCAGCAATTTATCAATTTCACTTTCGCTGTCGAATGTTATAACTATGCGCCCTCCGTTTTTTTTGGGTTCTATATTAACATTGCTGTTAAAATATTTTCTCAAAGCATCGGTAAGTTTGTAATATTTTTCGGGAAATTCTTCGATTGGTGGTACTTCTTCTGTAACTTTTGGCGTTTTTGCCTGCGCAAGTTTTTGTACTGCATTTTCAACCTGACGCACGCTCCAGCTTTCTTCAACAATTTTTTTTGCTATTGAATTTTGTTGTTTTTGGTCTTTGATATTAAGAATTGCCCGCGCTTGTCCCATCGACATTTGTTTGTTGCGAATGTACAATTGTATTTCGGCAGGAAGTTTGAGCAATCGCAAATAGTTTGTAACTGTTGTTCGTTTTTTGCCTACGCGGTCGCCGAGCGATTCCTGAGTAAGGCTACATTCTTCAATTAATCGGTTAAAACTTGTTGCTACTTCAATTGCGTCCAAATCTTCGCGTTGGATATTTTCTATCAGCGCAAGTTCAAGCATTCCTTGGTCATCGGCGGTTCTGATATATGCCGGTATGCTTTTAAGTCCTGCTTTTTTGGATGCTCTGAAACGCCGTTCTCCGCTTATTATCTGATATTTATTGTCATCAATCTGACGAACGGTTATCGGTTGAATTAGTCCATGTTCTTTTATTGATTCGGCTAATTCGGTTAGCGCGTCATCGTCAAAATTCATGCGCGGCTGATACGGATTTACTTCGATACGTTTAATATCAATTTCGGATATTCCGCTCACCTGAGCAATAATTTGTTCCTGTGTTTGTTGCTGCGTATTATCGCTAAGCAATGCACCCAAGCCTTTACCAAGAGCTGATTCTTTTTTTGCCATAATTTTTTTTACCATACTCTCTGCCATAACAGAGGTTTTAAGTTTATTTTTATGTTTTGTTAATTTTGTTGCTGCTGTTGCTGTTGCAGCTGTTGTTGTTGCTTTTTTATTCGCTGAATAAGTTCTTTTGCAAGATTCAGATAACTTGCTGCTCCACTCGAACCGGCATCGTATAAAATCACAGGTTTATTGTGCGATGGGGCTTCGGCAAGTTTCACATTTCGTTGTATAACGGTATCGAAAACCATATCTTTAAAATGTGTGCGAACTTCTTCGACAACCTGATTTGATAAGCGCAGGCGTGAATCGAACATCGTCAGCAAAAATCCTTCAATCATAAGCTCGGGGTTAAGATTTTTCTGTATGATTTTTATCGTATTCAACAATTTTCCTAAGCCTTCGAGCGCGTAATATTCGCACTGCACGGGTATTATTATCGAATTGGCTGCTGTTAATGCGTTTACGGTGATTATTCCCAGCGATGGAGAGCAATCTATAATTATAAAATCGTAATCATCTGTAAAATTACTGATGATTGCTTTCATAATTTGTTCACGCTTATCAATCTTAACCATTTCTATTTCAGCGCCAACCAAATCGATGTGCGAAGGTATCAAATCGAAACCTTTTATATTGGTATGTAATACCGCGTTTTGTGGCGCAATTCTATCGACCAGACATTCGTAAATTGAATTTTGAATGTTGTTCAACTCAAAGCCCAGCGTGGATGTGCTGTTAGCCTGAGGGTCGGCATCTATCAGCAAAACGCGATGTTCTAAAACCGCTAAACTTGCTGCCAGATTAACGGCAGTAGTAGTTTTCCCTACTCCGCCTTTTTGGTTTGCTATTGCTATAACTTTTGACATTGTATTTATTTATGACTTTATTTTTTATGTTTACGAGCAAAGCGCAAAGTTAATAAAAAAAACAGAATGCCAATCAATAGTTATTTACATAATGTTAACATGAGTGATATTATAAAACGATTTTAATATTTAAAATGGCAAAATAAACTTATTATCAGTCAGCAACAAATAATTGTAAACAGTAAATTATTTTTGGAATTAAATATTATAACTTTTATTTTTTTTGAGGTAAAAAAATTACATATTAAGATATTTTATTTTAAAGATTTATTGAGCCACAAATCTATAAATTATTGTACCTGTTTGTAATTTTGGAACAGCATCGCTTGCATTAAATCTAAATCGTGATGATTTTGCTGCGCTTACGGCTGCCTCGTGCAAACATTCAGCAGAAGCCGACACCGTCGAAACCACACTCGCTTTAACCACATAACCGCTTTGATTAACATCTATCTGCACGCACACATCGCCTCCCTGTTGGCATTTGTAAACGGGTACAGGCAAGTACATTGCGCGCCAGCCTTCGAGAGTGTAGGTAATTACAGACGCGCCTTCGTAACTTTTGGTATTCGAAGGGCTGTTTTGCGAATTGTCGTACACCGGTACTTCATTTCTTGATGTTTGCAAATCCTCCATTTTTTTTCGGTTTGCGTCTAATTTTTCCTGTAATTGTCGGGCTTCATCGTAAACTTTTTCGTTTATGCCTTTATCATCTTTCAGGGTTGAGGTGAGTAAATCTTCGGTATTTACAGCCACGTTGCGAATTATTTTGCCATCGCGCGCATCTTTAAAAAGTTGTTCAACTTCGGCGGCAAGTTTTTCTTTTTCGCGTAAAAGTTTTTCTTCAGTTTCTTTTTCTGTTTCACGCGAAAAATCTATCATAATCGACAGGTCTTCATCTTTCACCGCATTAATTTTTGAAATAAGCAAAACTATAATCACCAACAGATGAACGATAACCGTTAAGTATATACCTATCTGATGTTTTTTTATGCGTTGCGCAACAGTTTGTTTTTCCTCAAAAAATAAATCCATATTGATGCAAAGATACTAAAAAAAATAAGTAATGATTATGGGGTGAATTTGAGGATAAAAATTCTTTTGAGATGCTATAGCAAATGTTTGCTATAGAATTGCAGAGAATCAGGTGTTGAGCAGATGCAAAACATAATTTACACCTGATTTTTCCAACAAAACAACCACAGTAACAACAAATAACGTACATGTTTTAACCTCATTACCTCATTTAGTGATGAAAAAGAAACAAATTATAAAAGGTTGCTAAGTACATGACAAAAATTGAAAGATACAAAATTCAATCTTAGCGAGAGGGTTGAGCAATGCCGTTGAGATTGTATCTAATCCACACTTAAAAAAGCTTTTAGCAAAGTGTCCGTGTTTTTTTATTTTAAATTCTTTTATATTTTCATGGACGCAAATTCCAACGACATACGCCCACGCGAACGCTACCATAACGAGCGAAAAAAGTTTTTCGATGCGGTCTAAATCGGTCAGATGCGTATCTTCGATATTAAAACCGCTTGATTTTAATGCTCTGAAAGCAGTTTACTACATGACAAAAAATCAAAAAATCTCTATAACCACCTAATATTTAACTAATTATAACATTATTTATTTGAAAAAGACCTTGAAATTTCGTGTCTTTGTAGCTGAATACTAAACAATTATAATGATGACGAAAAACTTCAAGGTCGAGTGCAAAAGTACTCAATTAATTTCAATTCTAAGCAAATTTTTTGTGGAAACAATGAATTTAGCTCGCATTAAATTCTTAGGTCTGTTTCTTTGTGCGCTTTGCAAAGTGCAAACGGTCAATTTTGGAAAAATTTCTGCTGCCTTTGAAACAGAGGCAAAATCAGATTCTTCGTTGCGCCGTATTCAGCGATTTATGGCTGATTATGATATGGATATGGATTTGATAGCGCGCATTATTTTCAAACTGTTGCCGCACAAACCGCCCTACCGTTTGGCAATGGACAGAACCAATTGGAAATTTGGCGAAAC
>JAITOP010000016.1 GCA_031289895.1 Prevotellaceae bacterium | reverse complement strand
GAAATGGCGTTTGTTGCATTAACAAAATTATTACATTATGATGGCAAAGTAATAGTATCGGGAAATCATAGTTGGTCTGAATTTATGATAAAAATGAACGGCAATGACACAAACCAATTTTACAAAGTGATTATTGATAATACATTTGACCATTTTGATTGGACAATGGTCGAACAAGTTGATATTGCAAATTGGCACAATCAATCTGCGAATTGGTATAATCGGCAAGCCCAGTCATCGAATGAGAGTAAAAAAATAAGAAATCATTTTGTCAGTAAAAACGCAATGGCAATAATAGAGATAAAAATTGTCGAATATTTACAAAAATTAAGAAGTTAAGATTCCCCGTTGAGCGGCATTTGTAATGCCGATTTGAAACAAGAAACAATTTGTGATTGTATAAAAAATAAAGTCTGAACCTTGATTTTTGTAAGATTTATGGGATTATCAAGATTATTTTGTGTTTTTAATTTAATCTTGTTTATCTTTGTAATCTTATTAAAATCGAGGTTCAAGACATGATAAGGTAAATGAAAAATAAAAAACAATATGAGAACAACAGAATATAAGTATAGTATTGCAAATCCGATAATGTTAAAAAAGCGGCATTGCAAATGCCGCTTAACGTGAGGCAATCCACAATGTCATAAAATGTCCCAAAAAGTCCCAAAAAAATTGTTGATTTAAAAAACAAAAGACTATTGACAATAAAGGACATTTAGGACATTAGGATTGCCCAAATGTCCTAAAATGTCCCTAAAAGTCCCAAGAAAAAAACCGTTAAGCAGCATTTGTAATGCCGCTTGGGAACAAAAAATAATTTGTAATTGTATAATAATAAAGAAAATGAAAAATATAAAACAATATGAGAACAACAGAAAATAAGTATAGCATTGTAAATCCGATAATGTTAAAAAGGCGGCATTGCAAATACCGCTTACGGGGGAACTTAGTGTTCTTAAATAAAATAAACTTGTTATGAAAAAACTAAAATTATTTATCTTATTATTTGCAGTCGCTGTATTTTTAACTATCTATTTTGTGTTTTCAACAACCGAAAAAGCAGTAAAATGTGCAGCGTCATTTGGACACGAGACGCACAAACCTGAATATGAGGTGCATACATTTGAATATAATTCTTTAACTATTCCTGAGTTTTTTACAGCTATTATTGAAAATCATTTAATTGATTTTTATAAAACAGATAGCATTTCTTATATTAATTTTTGCAATAATAACAATCTGCTGCCAGCCGACAGTAATAATATATCCAACTATTTTACACTCAGAATATTACATGATTTATTTACAAGTAAAACCGCAGACGATTGCTCACAAGGGGAAATATTAGCCATTCCTTATTTTTGGCATTGGATAACACCTAATCCGCGACATGAAATTTATTTTTCTGAAACAAAACAATTATTATGTGAAACACGACCGCCTCCGGAATTTGCCAGATACAATTCATACGCTGATATTGACAGAACGCCATACTTGTTTTTAAGCGATTTAGTTACATATCCGCCAAAATATTATTCATCTTGCGATACTTTTTCAACTTTTGGATGGTGTAGCGAGCGCGAAATGGCGTTTGTTGCATTAACAAAATTATTACATTATGATGGCAAAGTAATAGTATCGGGAAATCATAGTTGGTCTGAATTTATGATAAAAATGAACGGCAACGACACAAACCAATTTTACAAAGTGATTATTGATAATACATTTGACCATTTTGACTGGACAATAGTCGAACAAGTTGATATTGCATATTGGCACAATCAACCTGCGAATTGGTATAATCGGCAAGCCCAGTCATCGAATGAGAGTAAAAAAATAAGAAATCATTTTGCCAATAAAAACGCAATGGCAATAATAGAGATAAAAATTGTCGAATATTTACAAAAATTAAGAAGATAAGATTCCCCGTTGAGCGGCATTTGTAATGCCGATTTGAAACAAGAAACAATTTGTAATAGTATAAAAAATAAAGTCTGAACCTTGATTTTTGTAAGATTTATGGGATTATCAAGATTATTTTGCGTTTTTAATTTAATCTTGTTTATCTTTGTAATCTTATTAAAATCGGGGTTCAAGACATGATAAGGTAAATGAAAAATAAAAAACAATATGAGAACAACAGAATATAAGTATAGTATTGCAAATCCGATAATGTTAAAAAGGCGGCATTGCAAATGCTGCTTAACGGGAGCAATCCACAATGTCATAAAATGTTCCTAAAAGCCCCAAAAAAATTGTTGATTTAAAAAACAAAAGATTATTAGGGACAGTAAAGGACATTTATGACATTAGGGATTGCCCAAATGTCCTAAAATGTCCCTAAAAGTCCCAAGAAAAAAACCGTTGAGCGGCATTTGTAATGCCGATTTGAAACAAAAAACAATTTGTAATAGTATAAAAAAATAAAATCTGAACCTTGATTTTTGTAAGATTTATGGGATTATCAAGATTATTTTGCGTTTTTAATTTAATCTTGTTTATCTTTGTAATCTTATTAAAATCGTGGTTAAAGACATGATAAGGTAAATGAAAAATAAAAAACAATATGAGAACAACAGAAAATAAGTATAGCATTGTAAATCCGATAATGTTAAAAAAGCGGCATTGCAAATGCCGCTTAACGGAGTTGTGTTATGATGATTGTTAAATGAAATAATTTCAGCATTTCCTAAATTTTAAAAAACATGAAATGAAAATATTTAGAAATTTTTATATTAAAGTAGAAGAAAATGGAAAACAAATTCCGATAATGGATTTTTTTCCACCTCAGTATTCTATATTATCGAATTTGGGTTTAAGTGATTTTGCAAAATCAGAAACAATCACCAAAGTTTTACAAGAAATAAAAGAAGCACTTCGTAAAAACGAAAATTATGTTTTTGCTCAGGATGATTGGTGCATTGTAGAAGTAAAAGGCGAAAAAAGTACAGTAGAAAATGGCTTTGATGAATTTCCTCCATTTGAAGTTGAAACGTCTTTTATTATTGAACTTTTATCTGATTGGCGAGATTTTTTAATTAAATTTGAAAATAAACAAATACCGGGGTTACTATGAAAAATATCCCCATTGTTCGGCATAGTTTCCAAACTACGTAGTACTAAAACCCCGCAAACAAAAAAAATAAAATGAAAACAGAAAAAATGAAAAATAAAAAAACCGTTTCGCAAGGCTCGTTTTCGGGCAATGAAATTCATCATGCATCGATGCAAAAAGTTGATTCTTTTTATATTCGCAAGCCCGAAGAAAGCAGTCATCATATATCGAAAACGCAGATGCAGCCTGTGCGTGCGATGGTGCATTGCTTTTTTTATCTTACCGCCGGCGAGGCTATTGTTGATATTGGCGAAAACAATTATATTTTACACAAAAACGAATGTGTGATAATTCCTGCAGGTCAGATATTTACAATAAAATCGCATGAAAGCTGCAAAGGTTATATGGGCGGTTTTCATAACGAATTTTTGCTTGCCGGCTCGGTTGGAAACAATTTTCTAAATCGCTTTGATTTTCTCACAATATGGGCAAATCACAAAATAATGCTCAACGGCGACGAGGCAAAATATGTAAATAATATTTTCGACAGAATTTTTATTGAATTTTCTGATATTGCGAAAGATACTGATATTATCAGGTTTTATTTGATTGCGCTTTTATCGGAAATAAATAAAATTTACAAACAAAATTTCAATAAAGACCTGAATAATGCCGAAAAAATTACAAATAATTTCAAAAAAATACTTTTCGAAAATTCAAGAAAAAATATAACGGTTGCCGAGTACGCATCGCTGCTGAATATCACACCTAATCATTTGAATAAAACCATAAAACACACCACAGGCAAATCGCCGTCAAAATGGATAGACGAATTGCTTATAACCGAAGCCAAAATTATGCTTTATCAAACAAATCTTACAATCAGCGAAATAGCAACGAGCGTTGGCATTTTAGACCAATCGTATTTCAGCCGCATTTTTAAGAAATATGAAGGTATTAGTCCTGTGGAATTTCGAAAAATGATTGAAAAATCCTAACAATAGCCGTTTATATCCTAACTTGCCACAACAAACAATATTACCTTTGCGCCCGTAAATTATACGGATATTTTTTAATATTAATTGATGGCAAATAAATACATTATAAAAGATGATAAAAAAAATCCCGTTAGGGATTGTATGTTGGTAGAAATGTACGAATTATCCCATTGTTCGACCCCGTACGGGGTCGGATTTGCCGTAGGACATTCTTTCTACCAACATTTGAATCCTAACGGATTCATTCCATCTGTTATAATTTATTTATTTTTTATCAATAAAAGCAAAAAAAAATTATGAAAAAAGGTTATAAATTAATTCTGACAATCGCTATTTGCCTGATTTTTACAGAAAACGCAAAAAGCCAAATTCAAAGCGATTCTGTTTATATGATGGAGGAAGTTTTTGTTAAAAGCATCAGAAAAGAAACGGCTAATCTTATCGAGTTGCCAACTGCCGTTTCTATTATCGGCGCATCAAATATCAGAAACAAACAAGCTCAATCGCTCAAAGAGATAACTATGAGCATACCAAATGTTTACATTCCCGATTACGGAACAAAACTAACTTCGTCAACATACATACGCGGCATAGGTTCGCGAATGAATACGCCGGCAATAGGGCTTTATGTCGATAATATTCCTTATCTTGATAAAAGCGCTTTCGATTTTGATTTTTACGAGATTAAGAGAATTGAGGTTTTGCGCGGCTCGCAGGGTACTCTTTACGGTCGAAATGCTATTGGCGGAATTGTAAATATTTACACCTATTCGCCGCTGGAATATTCGGGAACAAACATAAATATTTCGGCAGCAAATCACGAAAAGTATAAAACCCAACTTTCGCATTATGCCAAAATCGGAGAAAATTTTGGCGTGTCGGCAAGCGCAAATTACAATAAAGATGGCGGATTTTTCACAAATAATTATAACGGCGAAAGTGCCGATAAACTCACAAGTTTTGGCGGAAGACTGCATTTGGCTTACAAAAAAAACAACTTCAAAGCCGATTATTCGCTAAGTTACGAAGACAGCCAACAAACAGGTTTTGCGTACAGCCTCTACGACAAAGCCACGCACACAACAAATCCCATATCATACAATGATACAAACGAATATAAACGCAAACTGCTGTCAACAGGAATTTTGCTTGAATACGAAGGGCGCGGTTTTGTGTTAAATTCAACAACAGCATTTCAGTATTTCGGCGACCAAATGGATTTAGACCAAGACTTTACGCCAAAATCAATTTTTACAATTATGCAGGCTCAGCATCAACGTTCGGTGAGCGAAGAAATAATTATAAAATCGCATAACGATAAAAAAACATCAATGTTTAATTATCAATGGCTGTTTGGGGCGTTCGGTTTTTATCAAAAAATGAATACGCAAGGACCCGTAACATTCAAACACGACGGTATTCAAAGTATTATACAGCCTGTGTTTGACAATCTTTACACTTCGGGCGCAATGCCGTTTAGAATGACGGTGAAAGATGACGAAATTATTGTTGGCGGCGATTTTGAAACACCCACAAAAAGCGGAGCAATATTTCATCAGTCAACATTCAACAATGTATTAATTAAAGGGTTATCGCTCACCGCAGGCATCCGCTTGGATTACGAACAAATAAAAATAGATTATTTTTCATCTTCAAAAATTACGATAGGAGTAAAAATGCCCGGACCTGCACCCGAAATAATACAGGAAAAATACGATACTATCGCAGGCGGCAACTCAAAAAATTACGTTCAGCTGCTACCGAAAATATCGTTGAAATATTCTTTTTCGCCAACCGAAAATATTTACGCTCTGGTTTCAAAAGGATATAAATCAGGCGGATACAACAATCAAATGTTTTCAGATTTGATGCAGGCAAAAATGGCAAGCCGAAATCCCACAACCGATATTGACGCTGTAAACCAAGTTATTTCGTACAAGCCCGAAGAAAGCTGGAACTACGAAGTCGGCGGACGCGGTGAACTTATAAAAGGCTTTCTGTCAGGCGATTTTGCGGCATTTTTTATTCGCAGCACAAATCAACAAATAGCACAATTTGCCCCGCAAGGTCTTGGACGAATGATGAAAAACGCAGGACGCTCGACAAGCGTGGGTCTTGAATTTTCGCTACGTGCAAAAATCTGCCAAAACCTATATTTCAACACAGCCTACGGTTACACTCACGCAACATTTGACACTTACAACGACACCATAAAAGTGAACGGCGTAAATCAACCCGTAAGTTACAACGATAATTTTGTGCCAATGACACCCCGCCACACATTAATGCTGGCGTTGGATTTTGCGAAAAACATAACCCACACAGCGCAAATTCGCTGCAATCTGCAATATTACGGTTACGGAAAAACATACTGGACAGAGGCAAACAACGCTTGGCGCGGATATTACGGCACATTCAACGGAAAAATCACCATTGCCGAAAGCCACTATGAATTAAGCATTTGGAGTAAAAACATTTTGAACCGAAAATACCATTCATTCTATTTTGAATCGATGGGCAATTCATTTGTCCATCGCGCCAAACAATTTCAATGTGGAATAGATGTTAATATTCGATTTTGATTTTGTTTGTTGTTGATAAGCACACAGATAACGCAGATTAAACAGATTTACGCAGATAAAAAATAATTACGAAATTACAAATTACGACAATAGCGTGCCATTAAGCAATTAAGAATTATTTGTATACTAAACTCCGGCATAAATTGCGTTTTCGTCATTGCGAGCTTGCGAAACAATCCAGAGTAAATAAGCAGTTTACTGGATTGCTTCGGGCTACGTCCTCGCAATGACGTATACCGCGCGAAGTATAATTAATGCAAAATTACAAATATTTTTTAACCATTTTCAATATTTTTTACACCTAAGTTGCGGCTTATTTTTCTTTCATCTTCAACAGTTTTACGAGAAGTGGCAATCCTAAACCTTGTATAACAAGCATAAGGATGACTACCGAAACTGTTAAAAAAATAATTGTATCGCGTTGAGGGAAAGCACTTCCGTCATCCATAATCAATGGCAGGGACAGTGCCGCAGCCAGCGAAACAATGCCTCTCATGCCCGACCAACCGATAATAACCGCTTCTTTCCAATTCAGCAGCAGTGATTCTATATTATCCAATATCTCCTTAAAGGAATAATTTTTTCGATGAAAACGACTTGTGGATGTTTTCATCTCGGGCTTGTCCAAATGTTTTTTAACAGCGTAGAAGCGTTTCTCTGTGCTTAGTTTATGCCAAAAAATAACCGACATACGAATGAGAAGTGCAACTCCGAAAATCAGAAAGGCACAACCAATAAGCGGGAATATCTTATCAAAAGGTATATTTTTCAAAACATGAGGAAATTCTATTCCTATCAATATAAATACCAATCCGTTGAGTATAAAAGTTAATGTATTCCACGTGAATTTGGATTGATTGTTGGTTTGTTCCGGAAACTTGTCTCTATGCTGGGAAATAATAAGTCCGGCAGTTACAACGGCAATCACGCCCGACACGTGCAGTTCTTCGGCAATCAGGTAAGCAACAAACGGAATCAGCAAATTAAGACTGACAATTACATTGCTATCCAACTTTTTCTTTTTCACAAGAAACGCAAAGAGTATCCAAATAACGCATCCGACCAGAAAGCCACCGATAAGGGCTACAAGAAACATGACACCCGCCTTCCATGCAATAAATGCGCTTCCTGCCACAGCCGCCACCGCAAAACGAAATGCAACCAATGCAGACGCATCGTTGATTAAACTTTCTCCTTCCAAAATAATATTTGTGCGATGCGGCAAACCAAGCCCTTTGGTAACACTTGTTGCGGCAATGGCATCGGGAGGCGACAGGATAGCCCCAAGAACAAAGGACAATGACCATGTCATTCCCGGAATACAATAATGTACCGCAACCGCAATGGCTGTGGTAGTTACAAACACCAAAACAATAGCCAAAAGAGAGATTGTCGGCAAATTGGCTCTGAAATCCTTGAAAGAAATATTATACGCCGCATCATAAAGCATGGGAGGCAAAAATATCAGAAACACAATTTCGGGGTTAATGGAAATACGATGAAATCCCGGAATAAACCCGACAATAATCCCCGCTGCCAACAACAAAACGGGATAAGGTAATTTCATCCGTTTCGCAACCGGCGATAAACCAATCGCTACCGCCAACAAAATGATTATAATACTGTATAACTCCATAATTTTTTTGATATTAATTTTTGTTTTTCCTTTCTGATTTTGCAAGTTGAACCTGTTTCATATCTAACGAGGGAAATATTGATTACAAATGCAAATATACTATTTATTTTGACATTTTCGATAAATAAAACAATCAATCAAATGGTCATTAACAAAGCCAACGGCTTGCAAATGAGCATAACAAATTGTTGTTCCGAAAAACTTAAAACCTCTTTTTTTCATGTCTTTACTGATTTTGTCGGATAAAGGCGTAGAGGATGGGAGTTCGGCGAGCGTTTTCCAATGATTGATAATCGCCTTTTTGTCAGGTAAAAATGATTTCATATAATCGCAAAAACAGCCAAATTCTTGCTGGACTTCAAGAAAATGACGTGCGTTCGAAATCGTTGATTCTATTTTATTTCGGTTGCGAATAATTCCCGAATCCTGCATAAGGCGTTCTACATCGTCAGCCGTAAATGCAGCCACTTTTGAGGCATCGAATGCGGCAAATGCTTTTCGGTAGTTTTCGCGGCGGCGCAGAATGGTAATCCAGCTCAATCCAGCCTGTGCGCTTTCAAGTACAAGAAATTCAAACATTTTGCTGTCGTCGGTAACTTCGCGTCCCCATTCTTCGTCGTGATATTTAACATATAGCGG
>JAITOP010000388.1 GCA_031289895.1 Prevotellaceae bacterium | reverse complement strand
AATTGTTTAAATCGCGGGTCGGTTTTTATATTTTCTAAATCTTCGTCATTTTCTATGTATTCTCTTGTGCCGTCGAATCCTTTTTGCAGACTTTTTTCCAACCATGCTAAGGCTTTGTCTTTTTCATTTTGTAATGAATATACGCAAGCCATACTATTATAAACTCCTGTATCATCGGGATTTAGCTCAATTATTTTATTGAAATCCTGTATTGTTTTTTCATATTGTTGCGAATACATATAAGCAAGTCCGCGATTATAATATGCGTTTATATAATCAGGTATTAATTCAATGGATTTATTGTAATCGGCTATTGCTCTTTCATTTTGTTGTAATTTTACATAAGCATTTCCGCGATTATTATATGCTACAGCATCATCAGGATTTTGTTCAATGGCTTTATTGAAATCCTGTATTGCTGTTTCATATTGTTGCAGGTTATTATAAGCATTTCCGCGATTATTATATGCCTCTGTATCATCAGAATTTAACTCAATGGATTTATTATAATCCGATATTGCTGTTTCATATTGTTGTAACTCATAATAAACATTCCCGCGATTATAATAAGCATCGGCATCATCTGGATTTAACGCTATGGCTTTATTGTAATCCGATATTGCATCTTCATATTGTTGTAAATCAGTATAAGTATCTCCGCGATTATAATACGCTACTGCATAATCAGGATTTAATTTAATGGCTTTATTGAAATCCGATATTGCTGTTTCATATTGTTGTAAATCAGCATAAACAATTCCGCGATTATTATATGCGTCTGCATAATCAGGATTTAATTCAATAGTTTTATTGTAATCTGCTATTGCATTTTCATATTGTTGCAAATCAGCATAAGCGTTTCCGCGATTATTATATGCGTCTGCATCATCGGGATTTAACTCAATGATTTTAGTATAATGCGCTATTGTTTTTTCGTCCTTTCCTTTGGTATCACATCCTGTCAAAAACCATGCGCCTATTATTATACAAGCAATCCACGTAAGCCATTGCGTTCTGTGTGTTTTTTCGTTGATTTCGTTTTTCATAAAAATTTATTTAAAGATTAATATTTTGCAAATTTAATGATTTTAATTTTATGTGGATATTTTTTAAAGATTTTGGTATTCGGTATTCACGTATTCGGTATTCAGTATTCACGTATTCGGTATTCACGTATTCCGTATTCGTAATTGTTAATTCGTAATTGTTTTTTTAGCACACAGATTACGCAGATTAAACAGATTTTCACAGATTTTTTTTGATTTATGATTTAAAAATCTTTATGAACTTGATGAACTTGACGAACTTTAAAAACTTTATAACTTTATAACTTTATAACTTTATGAACTTTAAAAACTTTATAACTTTAAAAATATTTATCAAGCAATTGTTTAAATCGTGGGTCGGTTTTTATGTTTTCAAAATCTTTGTCATTTTCTATGTATTCTCTTATGATATTTAATCCTTTTTCAAAACTCTTTTCTAAATATTCAAAGGCTTTGTTTTTTTCGTTCTGCAATGAATATAAGCAGGCAAAATTATAATATGGTTCTGCTAAATCAGGCTTTAACTCAATGGTTTTATTGTAATCTGTTATTGCTTTTTCATTTTGTTGTAAGTTACAATAAGCATTTCCGCGATTATTATATATGTCTGCATCATCAGGTTTTAACTCAATGGCTTTATTGTAATCTGCTATTGCTTTTTCATATTGTTGTAAGTTGTAATAAGCAAGTCCGCGATTATAATATGCTACTGCATCATCAGGATTTAACTCAATGGCTTTACTGTAATATTTAATAACATCGTCATATTTATTTTCAATTTGAGCATTATATCCTAACAAAGCCCAATCGTCTGCGGTAGTTGGGTTATTAGTATTTTCGGCAGCCATTTCTATAATCTTCTTCTCTTCTTCGGATAAATTTTGTGGATTCGGGTTGTTTTGTATTATAAACTTTGTTATAATTTTTACGTATTGGGTGTTATTCGTAATTTCATTTACAATGCTTTTACTTTGTTCTTTTAAATCTTTTATCTGATTTTCAAGATTTGTATTTGCAAAACCAAAATATATTGTTACAGCAATGCTTATTAACGTTATAATAGTGCTAATATATGTAATTTTATATCTTTTACTCTTGGTATCAGTAATCTCCTTCTGTAAAGATTTAATTTCTTCATCCTTTTTTACTAACAGGATTCCTAAATAATTATCCTCCTGAACCAAATTATTGTCAGGTTCAGTTACCGTTTTTTGTTCGTTTTCAGTTTCCATTTTAAAATAAATTTATCATTAACATATTAAAACATTCTCACATTAATCACATTCTCACATTAATTCTTAATTCTTAATTCTTAATTTTTAATTCTTAATTGTCCAATCGTGTATCCTTTCTTTTTAAGCAGGGTGAGCAATCCGTCGTCGCCCCAGAGGTGCGCAGAGCCTACAATTATAAATTCTATTTTGTTGTCTTCGAGATATTTTTCAATTACGGGCATCCATTTGTGGTTGCGGTCAGAAAACATTGCTTTGTAAACGCTGGGACAATTTTTTTTCATTTTTTTAATTTCGTCTTCGGCTGTGGCTTTGCCTGCACGCCATTCTTCAACAATTTTCGAAAATTCCTGCTCTGCATTTATCTGGTTCATATCTTCGAGCGAATATTTAATAAATTCATCAAGATTAAAGGGAACATTGCAAATCAAATCCAACTGAAAATCAATACTTTCGAGAAACTCAACGGATTTATTTTTACCTGCCGCCTTATCGTAATAATACATATCAACACCTTGCGCCGATATATTTTGTTTTTGCATCATCATTGTGCTTAATGTCATCAAAGCCATGCCGGGTTTCATTTTTTCTATTACCGTCATCGACATTCCTATTGCTTCGGCGGCATCGCAAATTGCCTGATATTGTTCGGCTTTCAATACCGATTTTAATGTTTGTCCGTCGGGCAACATGCTTTCCGAAATCACTTTTTGTAGTATTCCGTCTGCTTTTACATCGGCTTCCAACACCAAAGTTTGGGCTTTTGCAAATGCCACATCAAACTCTTTGGGTAGCGGAAAATCGCTTGCCCGCAGTGCGTGAACGCTTCCGCCCAAATATATTTCATTTTTTCCTTTGCTTATTTTCCAAACCGATGTTTGCGAAAAAGAATATCCTGCGGAAATTAATCCAAGTGCAATCATTGCAATTGTTTTTTTCATGTTTTTAAATATTTAAAGTATTAATGATAGCGGTTAATGATTAATCCCTAATCATTAACCGTTAACCATTGTTATTAATCATTTTTTTACGAACGGAAATTTTGATGTTTTTGCTTTCAAAAGTTTTTCGCGTATTTTTATATAAATTTCTATATCCGATTTTGCAAATTCGGGTTTCACGTAAGCCGTACCAATTCCGATTTTCAGGCATGGCGACATTGTTCCCGAACACACAACGCCGATTACGTTTCCTTGCGCATCGCACACTTCGTAATCCTGACGCGGGATGCCGCGGTCAATCATTACAAATCCCGTAAGTTTTCGCGATATGTTTCCTGCTTTTTGCTGCAACAAAAGTTGTTTGTCGAGAAAATTTTTTGTGTCGGTAAATTTTGTTATCCATCCCAAGCCGGCTTCAATTGGAGAGGTGGTGTCGTTGAGTTCGTGTCCGTAGAGGCAAAATCCCATTTCGAGGCGCAAAGTATCGCGAGCGCCAAGTCCAATGGGCTTAATACCAAATTCTTGTCCTGCCTCAAATACGGCTTTCCAAAGTGTATCGGCATCTTGGTTGGCGCAATAAATTTCGCATCCGCCCGCGCCTGTATATCCCGTTATCGAAAAAATTAAATCGTGTATTCCTGCAAAATCAATTTTTTTGAAGGTGTAATATTCCATGTCGAGAATATTTTCTGCGGTAAGTTTTTGCATGGCTTGCAACGCCAGCGGACCTTGAATTGCAAGCTGGCAAATTTCGTCGGAAGCGTTGTATAAATCTTTTCCAATTTCGATATTGAATTTGTCGGCGTGCGAGCATAAAAAATTCCAATCTTTTTCGACATTCGATGCGTTTACCACCAAAAGATATGTTTTATCGTCGATGCAGTAAACGAGCAAATCGTCAACAATACCGCCGTTTCCGTTGGGAAAACATGAGTATTGAATTTTTCCCGGATATAAAACAGAGGCATCGTTAGAGGTAACGTACTGAATAAAATTTAAGGCATTTTCGCCTTTTACCCAAATTTCGCCCATGTGACTTACGTCGAACACGCCCAATTTTTCGCGAACAGTAAGATGTTCGTCATTAATTCCCGTATATTCGATAGGCATATTGTAGCCTGCAAACTCAGCCATTTTTGCGCCGAGTTGTATGTGATACTGTGTGAATGCTGTTGCTTTCATTGCTGTAATATTTTTATTATTTTTTATTAAAATTCAACAAATATAGTAAAAAAAACAAACTAATGATTAATTTTTAATGATTAGTTGTTAATGGTTAATGATTAATGGTTAGATGTTAATTCTTAATTTTTAATTCTTAATTTTAAAATCCTGATTTGTGCGATATTGAATGGTGGGGTTAAATTTTATTTTTAAAAATCTTAAAATTATTTATAACTTTGGGCAAATATTGAAAAATACAAAATCATGTACGGAAAATTTAAAAATTACTTACAGCAAACGCTTGCCGACATTGAATCGGCAGGGCTTTATAAAAACGAACGAATTATAATTTCGTCACAAAAAGCAAATATAAAAATCAGCACAGGCAAGGATGTGCTTAATTTTTGCGCAAACAATTATTTAGGATTGTCGGATAATCAACGCCTGATTGATGCGGCAAAACGCGCAATGGATACTCACGGTTTCGGCGTTTCGAGCGTGCGGTTTATTTGTGGAACACAGGATATTCACAAAGAACTGGAAGCCGCTATTGCGCGATATTTCAAAACCGAAGATACAATTTTGTATGCAGCGTGTTTTGATGCAAACGGAGGCGTTTTTGAACCTTTGTTTGACGAAAACGATGCAATAATTTCGGATGCCTTAAATCACGCATCAATCATCGACGGAGTGAGGCTGAGCAAGGCTGTGCGTTATCGCTACGCAAATGCCGATATGCAGGAACTGGAAAAATGTTTGATTGAATCGCAGGCTCAGCGTCATAGAATTATTGTAACCGACGGCGTTTTTTCTATGGACGGAAACGTTGCTCCGCTTGATAAAATTTGCGATTTAGCCGACAAATACAATGCTTTGGTGATGGTTGACGAATGTCATTCGGCAGGCGTTGTAGGCAAAACAGGACGCGGCGTGAGCGAACAATTTAATTTGTACGGACGTATTGATATTCATACCGGTACGCTTGGAAAATCGTTTGGCGGCGCAATCGGCGGATTCACAACAGGACGCAAAGAAATTATTGATTTATTGCGTCAGCGTTCGCGCCCTTATTTATTCTCAAACTCAATCCCACCGGCGGTTGTAGGCGCAGGAATAGAAATGTTTAAAATGCTCGAAGAAAGTGATGAAATTCACGCAAAACAACAACAAAATGTCGAATATTTCAGAAATAAAATGATAGATGCGGGTTTTGATATAAAACCAACTCAATCGGCTATTTGCGCTGTAATGCTTTATGATGCAAAACTTTCGCAGACATTTGCCGCGCGAATGCTGGAAGAAGGAATTTATGTTGTAGGATTTTATTATCCTGTTGTGCCGAAAGAGCAAGCCCGTATTCGCGTACAAATTTCGGCAGGACACGAAAAAGAACATCTCGACCGCGCAATCACAGCATTTATTAAAGTCGGAAAAGAACTTGGAGTAATTAAATAAAATATCAATTACGAATTACGAGAAAAAATCAATTACGAATTACGAAATTACGAATTACGAAATTACGAATTACGAGGTGTGCAGATAAAAAATAATTACAATCCAAAGTTTGGTGAAGCAAATTGACGAATAGAAAAAAGTCCCGAAGGGACAAAATGTGCATAACCCCTTGCAAGCGTAGCGCAGCTGGGGGATGAAAGCACGCAGCAAATAAAGTGCGGAGCACAAAAGATAATTAGAATTACAACCGCTCACCCGCACTTGTAGAATTAAGAATGAAGAGTTAAGAATTAAGAATTATAAAACAAAACAAAACAAAATTTAATAAAAAAATTATGGCAATTACACATTTTAAAGGTACAGAAATAAATACCAACGGAGAATTACCAAAAGCAGGGACACAAGCTCCCGATTTCACTTTGGTAAAAACCGATTTAAGCACACTTTCACTGACAGAACTGAAAGGCAAAAAAGTAGTATTGAGTATATTTCCGAGCATCGACACAGGCGTGTGCGCGGCATCGGTGCGAAGATTTAACAGCGAGGCGGCAAATCTTTCAAATACAATAGTATTATGTATTTCCAAAGATTTACCATTTGCACAAGCGCGTTTTTGCGGCGCAGAAGGCATTGCTAATGTGATTACTTTGTCGGATTTTCGCAATTCGCAATTTGTACAAAACTACGGCGTTTTACAAACAAACGGCGTATTAGCAGGTTTGTTAGCCCGCGCAGTAGTGGTGATTGCTGAAAACGGCACTGTAAAATATTCTCAACTTGTAAATGAAATTACAGAAGAACCCGAATATCAGGCAGTTTTAGCCGCATTGTAGCGAAAGAAGAAGCAAGAAACAAGAAACAAGAAGTTAAATGAAGTTAAATAAATTAATTTGAAGATTTATTGATATAAAAAAATTTTGCGGACTTTGCGTTTAAATTATTTTAACCGCAAAGTACGCAAAAATTTTATTTTACATTACAAATCTCGTAATTCGTAATTGATTTTAATCAGGCTTTTTCGGCACTTCCAAGCACGCTTATACATTTATGTTTGTAAAGTTCTTTCAATGCATCGCGGGCTGGTCCTAAATATTTGCGCGGGTCAAATTCTGTCGGTTTTGTTGCAAAAACTTCGCGAACGGCAGCTGTCATTGCCAAGCGACCGTCGCTGTCGATATTTATTTTGCAAACTGCCGAAGTTGCTGCTTTGCGCAATTGGTCTTCGGGAATGCCTATCGCATCTTTCAACGCGCCACCGTATTTGTTGATTGTTTCAACTTTATCCTGCGGAACAGACGAGGAGCCGTGAAGAACAATCGGAAAACCCGGAATACGTTTTTCAATTTCTTCGAGAATATCAAAACGTAATGGTGGCGGAACCAATACTCCATCTGCATTACGAGTACATTGGTCGGGTTTGAATTTGTTTGCGCCGTGAGATGTTCCTATCGAAATTGCTAACGAATCGACACCTGTTTTTTTAACAAAATCTTCAACCTGCGCAGGCTCTGTATATGTGTGATGTTCAGCCGAAACTTCATCTTCGATACCAGCCAGCACGCCGAGTTCGCCTTCGACTGTTACATCGTGAGCATGAGCAAATTCGACAACTTTTTTTGTAAGTGCAACATTTTCGTCGTACGGAAGATGCGAACCGTCAATCATCACCGACGAAAAGCCTGTTTCTATGCACGATTTGCAAAGTTCAAACGAATCGCCATGGTCTAAATGCAGCACAACGGGAATTGCATAACCAAGTTCTTTTGCATATTCAACAGCTCCCTGAGCCATATATCGCAAAAGAGTTTGATTTGCATATTTTCGCGCGCCGCTCGAAACCTGTAAAATAACAGGAGACTTTGTTTCTACGCAAGCAGCAATGATAGCCTGCATTTGCTCCATATTGTTAAAATTAAATGCGGGGATTGCGTACCCGCCATCAATTGCTTTTTCAAACAATTTTTTAGAATTTACTAATCCTAATTCTTTGTAACTTACCATAACTTTTATAATTTTGTGAGTTTTTTCATTGCACAAAAGTATGAAAAATTATAATAACAAAAAACAATATTATTACAATACATTGATATACAGATATTTTGAAAATAAATTTTTTACAATAAATAATAAAATACAAAACATGAGTGAACAAAAATCAATTCTTATTCTTTGCGGTGGCGGTCCTGCGCCCGGAATAAACACTGTTATCAGTGCCGTATCAAAACAATTTATTACAGCAGGCTATAAAGTTATTGGCTTGCACGAAGGCTACAGAAATTTATTTAACGGTAAAGCCGAAACCGTTGATATTAATTTCGATTTTGCCGATAAAATTTTTAACACAGGGGGTTCGACCCTGCAAATGAGCAGATACAAACCTAAAAATGAAGAGTTTAATCCTGACTTTTTTGTTAAAAACAATATCAAACTTTTAGTTACAATAGGCGGAGACGATACGGCTTCGACGGCAACACGTATCTCCAATTATTTGGCTCAACATGATGTTAAAATTCAAAATATTCATGTTCCCAAAACTATTGATAACGACCTTCCGCTGCCCGAAGGAATTTCTACTTTCGGCTACCAGTCGGCAAAAGACGAAGGCGCACGAATTACAGCCGCCGTGTACGAAGATTCACGCACAAGCGGCGTTTGGTTTGTTCTTTGCGCAATGGGCAGAGAGGCAGGACATTTGGCATTCGGAATAGGCGCAGCAAGCCACTCGCCAATGATTATTATTCCCGAAATGTTTGATGATGAAAATCCTGTTACGCTTGACAAAATTGTTAAACTGATTATTTCGTCAATCGTAAAACGCAAAATAATTAATGTTCCGTACGGCGTGGCGATAGTTAGCGAAGGCGTTTTTCATAACTTACCCGACGAAGAACTTAAAAATTCGGGCGTAACATTTACTTACGACGAACACGGACATCCCGAACTCGGAACAGTAAGCAAAGCACACATTTTCAACGTACTTGTGCAAAATAAACTTAAAGAATTAAACTTAAATGTAAAAACCCGCCCTGTTGAATTAGGTTACGAATTGCGTTGCATCGCGCCAAAAGCATTTGATTTGTTCTACTGCAATTTACTTGGAATGGGAGTGAAAATTCTTTACGACCAAGGCTATACAGGCTGCATGGTTACAGGAAATCCGCAAGGCGACATAAAAGGCGTTTTTCTTAAAGATATGGTTAACCCGAAAACAGGCAAAATATCAACACGGCTTGTAAACATGAAAGGAAACAAATGTCAAATGATATATCGTCATGGATTACAATATATTACCGAAAACGATTATGAGGCGGCACGCAAATATCTAAGCAATCCCGAAGAATATGATTTTAATAAAATAGTAAA
>JAITOP010000374.1 GCA_031289895.1 Prevotellaceae bacterium | reverse complement strand
AAAAAAACCAAAGAGGTTCACATCATAAATGTAAACCTCTCCATTTCAAGTAGCGCGATCCGGGATTGAACCGGAGACCTCATGATTATGAATCATGCGCTCTAACCAGCTGAGCTACCGCGCCTCCGTTGAAAAAAACTAATTTCCCAATTTTGCGGATGCAAAAGTAACAAAATTTTGCGTTTCTGCAATAATTATTTTAAAATTATTGACAAAAACAATATGTTCGCCGCAAAATCGGTCAACCGTTATTTGTTGTTCAACTTATTATATCGCGTCTTTTTTTGCGTATTCCGAAAATTCGCAGCCGAATGTATCGGCTAAATAATTATCCATTTCGTCGGCTTTGAATGCCAGATTTGTTATATTTTCGCGAATTTCTTCGGCATATTTTTCGCATAAAAGGTCGGAAATATGCAATCGGTACGAAATAAATATCTGATTGTTTTCAATTCCCAACTGATATGGTGCGTTTATGCCGCCGAGTAAATATTTAAGCACCGGTTCTAAATCTTTTTTCGGTAAAATATTTATCGGTGATGTGCAGAATAAATATGCCCGGTCGTAAACAAACATTCGTATTTCCGAACTTCCTTTGTGAAATTTCCATGCTTCGTATCCTACACGTGCAAGTATAGGATTTATGCCCATTGCATCTATTGCTCTTTCGCAAAATTCTGCCAAATCGGTAAGTTGGTGTTCTTTAAAAATGCTTTCCGATAATTTTTCTCCACATGCCGGACAATATTCTTCTTGTTGTGATATAATTGCCTCACAACTACTGCATTGCACATTGTATTGTGTTTTATCAATATTCGATATATCCTGAAAAACTTTATCCAAATCGCTAATTGGAATACCGAATCCCATATTGTCGGCATCGGTAATTTTGCTTGCTGTGATTGCTACAAGTTCGTTGTTTTCGTTGAACATTGGACCTCCGCTGTTTCCGGGGTTTACGGCAGCATCTGTTTGAATATAATATTTATTTTTTATCAGTTGTTTTGGCGATGATACTGTTCCTTCGGTTACTGTAAAAGGCATTCCGAAAGGATATCCGGCAACGTTCAGTTTTTGTCCGATTTTAATTTCGCCCGATTTTGATAATTTAATTTCGGGAAGATGTGAAAAATCGTTTTCGGCTGCGAGTAGAGCTATGTCAAGTTCAGGATTGACGAGAATAACGTTTACCACATAAAGATTTTTGTCGTTATCCTGAATTGCCATTTTTTTAAATCCTGCAACAACATGATAATTTGTTACAAAAACATCGTGTTGTTTTATATAAAAACAACTTCCTGTGCCGCCTGCATGATTTACTTTGTAAATTGCTTTGAATATATTTTGATCCATTTTTTTTATTTTTTTTATTTTATTAATTATAAAACAATTACATTATTTAGTAAAAAAAGACATCATCTTTTTTATACTTTCTGAAATTTGGGCTGCATAGTCAGAAAAATCGGGTGTAACAGCCAAATCGCCATTCATAATTTTATCCATTGCTCCGTGTAAAATCGGTGCGGCTACGTTAAGTGGTTGTGCCGATGCGCGTTTCATTGCATCTACAACTACTGCGTTTACATCATCCTGTAAATTGTTGTAATAATACATTTCGTAGAATTTATAAGTAATCATCAGACAAACATATAAATAATCTTCGCCTTTCAACGCTGCGGTAACATTTTCGAATGCTTTTTCAAAATTATGCTGAATATTTTCGAGGCTCGAACGGCGTTTTGGCGGAATAAATGTTTCGACATAATATAAATTTTCAGCAAATTTTTCTTTTGGCATAGCTTGTAATTTTGCGATAAAATCTTTGCTTCGGGCTATAATTTCGGGAAGCGGATATTGGTCGCTGTCATGTTCGTAAATTGCTTTGCCCAAATCGTTTAGCAACTGTCCTTGCGGATGTGCATAATACGAAATTTTATACAATGTTGATGCAATAATATTCCACGCATTTCCATACTGACGGTCGTTTTCGAACTGTTTTACATTATCAAAACATTCTTTGCAGCTTTGTTGAACTGCATCGTAAACTTCGTCAACGGTTTTAGCATCGTAAGGTGTAATTTTTGGCTCGTAAATGCGTTCGGCAGCAAATTTTGTTACATATTCATCATCGTATTTGTCGCCTGTAATGCAAAGCTCGTCAAAGATGTAGTATATTTTCCAAGGATTTGCAAGTTCGATAGGGCATGAATATTCAAACTTGAGTTTGCCATCAGTCAATACAATCTGAGCCAAATTGAGGTTATTAAAATTAAGACCCGATACCTGTCGCAATAAGGGTGTTACATTTTTTTGCGGCAGCGACAAAAACGGTGCTGTAATTTTAAGTTGTTCATCTTCCAATTTAATATTTACGACTATTGAGCCGTGCGGAATATTAAATTCTGTACCATTAGAATTCCCATATTTTTTGCGGAATTCAGGATTCACATAATTCAAAAATTCTTCAAACGCTTTGTAATAATTGCCACTTTCGAAAGCATTGATGCTTTCATCCCATGCGTCAACATTGATTTTACTTGCCGTAGAAGAGATTGTTGATACGTTAAACGTTAAGGTTTGCTTCATGATTATTTCATTAATTAGTTAATTTAAAAAACAAAGATAAATAATTATTTATTACAACAATTACTTTTATTATTAT
>JAITOP010000373.1 GCA_031289895.1 Prevotellaceae bacterium | reverse complement strand
CAGCCGTTTTTTACTTGCACAATTTCGGCAAGCGACAGTTTATGTCGCCCAATCATTTCTTTACGGACATTAAGTTCGGGCGTTTTTTCTTTGAAAAGATAACCGCAGCATGGCACTCGATGTTTTAGCGGAATGGTTTCGACGGTCATAACATCATCTTCGTAAATAACTTTGTGGTGGCGCACATTGACTACATGAAGAATTATTTTATATCTGAAATCGTTACCGAAATATTTTAAATAATCGTTCAAAATATATTCGAGCATACTAAATCCGTATATATGCAGTTCGTGTCGGCGGTTGTCGAGGTTCATGGATGACAGCAATCCGTATAGCCCGAAAATATGGTCGCCGTGTAAATGTGATATAAAAATATGACTTATTTTGGAAACGCTTATATTGTTGCGCAGCATTTGCATTTGTGTGCCTTCGCCGCAGTCAATCAAGAAAAACCGCTCACGTACATTTACTACGTGAGCGGTTTGAAATCTGTTTATTGTTGGCGATGCCGAACTGCTGCCTAATATTGTAACGCTAAAAGTCATAAATCATACATTAGTGTATTGCAATTCGTTTTGCCAACGTTATTATTCGCTTTGATTTTCCATTTCTTCTTTCAAAGCTGCCAATGCTTCTACATCGCCGAGTGTGGTTTTTTCTATCGCCGATTGCACTTTCTTTATCGCGTCTTTTGTTGAACTTTCGGTTGCTGCTTTTTCTTTTGCTTCGGTTTCTTTCAGTTCATCTTCGAAAGTACGTGTGTGCGAAACTGTGATTTTCTTAGCTGTTTTTGAAAATTCAATAACTTTGAAAGCAAGTTTTTCATCTGCTTTTGCAGTTGTGCCATCTTGTTTTTTCAATCCTTTTACAGGTGCAAAACCTTCAACTCCGTAGGGCATCGAAATTACTGCGCCTTTGTCGCTGATTTCGGTAATTGTTCCTTCGTGAACCGAATCAACCGTAAATAATGTTTCAAATACATCCCATGGATTTTCTTCCAATTGTTTATGTCCAAGACTTAAACGGCGGTTTTCTTTATCAATTTCGAGAACCTGTACGTCAATCGTTGCGCCTATTTGTGTAAATTCGGCAGGGTGTTTTATTTTCTTCGTCCACGATAAATCGCTTATGTGAATTAGTCCGTCAACGCCTTCTTCTATTTCTACAAATATGCCGAAGTTTGTAAAGTTACGCACTCTGGCTATGTGTTTGCTGCCTACTGCGTATTTTTCTTCGATATTAATCCAAGGGTCGGCTTTCAGTTGTTTTATGCCGAGCGACATTTTGCGTTCGTCACGGTCGATAGTAAGAATTATTGCTTCTACTTCGTCTCCTACTTTCATAAAATCCTGTGCGCTGCGCAGATGTTGCGACCACGACATTTCCGACACGTGAATTAAGCCTTCTACTCCCGGTGATATTTCTACAAATGCGCCGTAATCTGCCATAACAACAACTTTTCCTTTCACTTTATCGCCAACTTTAAGATTTGCGTCAAGCGAATCCCAAGGATGCGGTGTAAGTTGTTTTATACCGAGTGCGATACGTTTTTTATCGTTATCAAAATCAAGTATAACAACATTTATTTTTTGGTCTAATGTAACGATTTCTTCGGGATGTGTAACTCGTCCCCACGATAAATCGGTGATATGAATAAGTCCGTCAACTCCGCCAAGGTCAATAAATACGCCGTAAGATGTAATATTTTTAACAGTTCCTTCAAGAACCTGTCCTTTTTCGAGATGCGAAATAATTTCTTTCTTCTGAGCCTCAATTTCTGCCTCAATAAGTGCTTTGTGCGATACAACTACATTGCGAAATTCCTGATTTATTTTCACAACTTTAAATTCCATAGTTTTATCAACAAACATATCGTAATCGCGTATAGGTTTTACGTCAATTTGCGAGCCGGGCAAAAATGCCTCTATTCCGAAAACGTCAACAATCATACCGCCTTTGGTACGACATTTGATGTATCCTTTAATGATTTCGTCTTTTTCGAGAGCCTCGTTCACTCTGTCCCACGAGCGCAATGCACGCGCTTGTTTGTGCGATAAAATCAGTTGTCCGCGTTTGTCTTCGGCTGTTTCTACATAAACTTCAACTTTGTCGCCGATTTTTAGTTCGGGATTGTAGCGAAATTCGGTAATGCCAATAACGCCTTCGCTTTTGTAACCGATGTTTACAATAACTTCGCGTTTTGTGATAGTTACAACAGTGCCTTCAACAATTTCGTTTTCAGCAACTTTTGATAGCGTTTGATTGTACTGTTCTTCAATTCCCACTTTGTTGCCGCCGTACAAATCTTCGTTGTTGAGCGTATCCCAATCAAATTGGTCGATAGGAACAGAATAATTGTTTACTACATTGCGTTTGGTGGCTCTTACGCTTTTTGTTTCTTCTTTTACAACTTCGGCATCTTCGGCTTCGGCTGTTTCGGGTTCATCTGCCTGTGTTTCCACTACTTCAGCAACTTCTTGTTCTAGTTCGGGTTCATCTGCTTGTGCTTCCACAACTTCAGCAACCTCTTGTTCGTGTTCGGGTTCATTTACTTGTGTTTCCACAACTTCAGCAACCTCTTGTTCTTGTTCTGTTTGTTCTGCAACAATTGCAGGTTGTTCCTCATTTACGAGGTTTTCTTGATAATCTTCCATTTAACTTTTCGTTTTTTTATTAATGGGTTAGACATTATTTTTAATCTCTTACTATTTGAAGAGGGCAGCAAAGGTAAATAAAAATATTGTATTGATAATCAATGATTGAGTTTTTTTTGCAGATAAAATTTTATTTTAATGTAAATA
>JAITOP010000361.1 GCA_031289895.1 Prevotellaceae bacterium | reverse complement strand
GTCATAATAATTTTTATAAAATCGATTTATATTTAAAAATAACGAGGTGCAAAGATAGTGCAAAGTTTGCAAAAATCATAAATTAATTGTTGATTTGATTTTTGTTTTTTGTTGATTTGCTGATTTGTTGATTTGTTTTTTGTTTAATTGTTGATTTGTTTTTTGTTGATTTGTTTTTTGTTGATTTGAGATAAGCACGCAGATGACGCAGATAAAATCAATTAAGAATTACGAAACATGCAAATTACACAGATTTTTTGGATTTTAAAAACTTTCTAACTTTCTAACTTTAAAAACTTTATGAACTTTCTAACTTTAAAAACTTTCTACTTTAAAAACTTTCTACTTTTTTTAAGCGGCTGTTGTTTAGAGCCCTTCATCGGACTTGAACCGACGACCTGCTCATTACGAATGAGCTGCTCTACCACTGAGCTAAAAGGGCGTTACAGGCGACAAAGATAATATTTTTTTCAAAATTATAACTTATTTGTTCCTTAGTTTTCAATATTTTTAAAAATTATTTGTTTCAAAAAATTGTCGGCAAGTTCGTCAAAAACTTTTGTTTGAATATCGTTTGTGAAAACCGCAGGCACGCCATCATCGCCGCCTTGCCTTATAGACTGAACTATCGGAACTTGTGCCAGCAACGGAATTTGCATTTTTTCCGCAAGATTTTTTCCGCCGTTATTTCCAAAAATATAATAACGATTTTCGGGCAATTCTTTCGGCGTAAACCAAGCCATATTTTCGACCAATCCTAATATCGGAACATTAATTTTTTCTTGTCTGAACATATTTATTCCTTTCACCGCATCGGCAAGCGCAACGGGCTGTGGCGTAGTAACAACAACAACTCCGTCGAGTTTCATTTCCTGTGTCATTGTAAGATGAATATCGCCTGTGCCGGGAGGAAGGTCAATCAGCAAAAAATCGAGGTCGCCCCAATATGTTCCGCCCGCAAGTTGCTTTAACGCATTGGTAGCCATTGGTGCGCGCCAGATAAGAGCATCGTCGTGATTTATAAAAAAACCTATCGACATTATTTTTACATTGTAACGTTCGACTGGTTCAATCAATTCAAAATCTTCAACTTTCAGCATCATTGGCTGCTTATCTTCAACTCCAAACATTTTTGGAATTGATGGTCCGTAAATATCGGCATCTATCAAACCTGTTTTAAATCCTTTGGATGCAAGCATTGCCGCCAGATTTACCGATATTGTAGATTTTCCGACTCCGCCTTTTCCCGATGCAATTGCAACAATATGTTTCACATTTTTCAAACCATAATTTTGCGGTTGCTCGTTTTTTTGTTTGGCTGTATTTTGTTGCTGCTTAGGCTGTTCGGTGATTTTTATTTTTACTGATGAAAATTTTTCGTTCAGCAATTGTTCGCACTTTTTTTTGATTGATGTGGCAAACGGGTCGTGTTGTCTTTTCAGCAATAAATAAAATGATATTTCATTATCCGAAATGCTGATATTTTCAATCATACCAAGCTCTACAATGTTTTTTTCGAATTCGGGATGTATAATAAGTTCAAGTTGCGATAAGATATTTTCTTCGTTCAGATTCATTTTTTCAATAATATTAAATCGGCAAGAACAATTGCTGTAATTGCCTCAACAACAACAGGAATACGTAATGCAATACAAGCATCGTGTTTGCCGAATATTTTTAAATCGGATATTTTTTTATGTTCAAAATTGAAAGTTTTTTGTTGTTTTGCAATGCTTGCAGTGGGTTTCACCGCTATGCGAAAAACTAAATCGTTGCCGTTTGTAATTCCGCCGACAACGCCTCCTGCATTATTTGTTGCAGTTTTTCCATATTCATTGATTATCATATCGTTATATTGGCTGCCGCGCATATCTGCTGCCGAAAATCCTGCGCCAAATTCTATTCCTTTCACCGCAGGAATTGAAAATGCAAGATGCGCAATTTGCGACTCAACAGAATCAAAAAAAGGCTCGCCCAAACCAACAGGAATATTTTTTGCAACACATTCAATAATTCCGCCTGCCGAATCGCCCTCTGCAATTAGGTTTTCAATAGTTTTATTTATGTCGTTTTCGTTACCGATTTTAATGATATTTGCATTTATATTTATATCCGGTATGATTTTTTTTGCAACAACGCCGGCTGCAACCAAAGGCAGAGTAAGCCTTCCCGAAAAATGCCCACCGCCGCGATAATCATTAAAACCATCAAATTTTTTTGCTGCAACAAAATCGGAATGACTTGGTCGCGGTTGTGTTTTAAATTGCAAATAATCTTCGGAATTTACGTTTTTGTTTTTGAATAAAATTGTAATGGGAGCACCGGTTGTAAAGCCGTTGAAAACTCCGCTTACAATTTCGGGAATGTCATCTTCGGCGCGTAAAGTTGTGCCTTTTTTTCCGCTTTTACGGCGTTGCATATCGCATAAAAAATCGTTTTCGCTAAGTTCAATTCCATGACGACAGCCATCAATACAAACACCGACAAGCGTTCCGTGCGATTCGCCAAAAATATTTATTCTGAATATTTTTCCAAAACTGTTCATAATTTTATTTTTTCAAATGCACTTCTTTAAACCCGTAATTATCTTTAATTATATTTGTTTTATCTAAAAAACAAAATGAAATTTT
>JAITOP010000280.1 GCA_031289895.1 Prevotellaceae bacterium | reverse complement strand
TCTTTTTTGTTGTTCACAAAAGATATTTCGGCAGTTAAATTCAAAGAAATCATGCGTGCTACAAGCTACCTTCTGCCGCCGAATCAGCGGACAGTTGCAAGATTCATGAACCTGTCCGTTATCATTGATTGGGCAAAAAAAATATTACGCGCATTTCCACAACTGACAAGCGAAGAACAGCAAATATTTGGTTTTCTGCACAAACACACGTCCATTATCATGGAATTGGGAATTTTATTTGAGCGTATTAACCACATATCCAAACGGTTAAAAACAGAAGGTTTGTCGCAAAAAACGATAAAAACAAGTATTGCAGAATTACAACCACTATTTTTTTGCGGAAGTTTGAGGATACAGAAATTTGCCACAGAATGTCTTCAATATCTGAAAGATGAAGGAGAAAAACTCGGAAAAGCAAAAGCCGTATGGCATGCCTCATCCGATGTAATAGAGTCTATTTTTGGCAGTTATAAAAATCGTAAATCACCCAATTCTTTAAACGGAGTTACACGACATGTAATGATATTACCACTTTTAACGGCAATAAACACAGAAACAGGAAAATCCAATATCTGCTTTAAGAGCGTTTTGGAGTCTGTTTTTCTGCGTGATTTGAACCAATGGAGTGCAGATAACCTTACTGAAAACTTGACAGTTAAAAGAAGAAAAACATTGAATGTGGCGTAGTGGTTTTTTTATTGGGTTTGAACACCTTACCGCACGGGGTCGCAGGTGATGTGTGGACATTCGTTTTTATAAACATTTGAATCCTAACGGATTCAATCCATCTTTTATAAGTTATTTATTTTTATCACTAAGCAATTAAACAACTCAACACATTAAAAAATTAGCAAATTAACACATTAGCAAATTAACACATTAGCACATTAACACATTAGCAAATTAGCACATTCTAAACAACTTCCACCCCTCCGCGTTCAAGCAGTTCGAGTCCTAAATTGCGAAGGCGGTATTTTTGTATTTTGCCGCTTGCTGTCATTGGAAATTCATCTATGAAAAATATGTATTTCGGTATTTTGTAGTGGGCTATATTTCCTTTGCAATGGGTTAAAACGTCTTCTTCGGTAAGAATTTCGCAGTCTTTTAATGTTATGAATGCTGCAACCTGTTCGCCGTATCTGGGACTTGTCAAACCTACCACTTCTACCGTTTTTATTTGCGGCAAGCGATACAAAAATGTTTCTATTTCGCGAGGATAAATATTTTCGCCTCCGCGAATTATCATATCTTTTATTCGTCCTGTTATTCTGTAATTTCCATCTTCATCTTTCACGCCCAAATCGCCTGAATGTAAAAATCCGTTGGCATCGATAATTTCGGCGGTTGCTTCGGCGTTTTTATAATATCCTTTCATAATATTGTAGCCTTTGCAACACATTTCGCCCTGCTCGCCTGCTGCACATTCGTTGCCTGTTTCGGGATTTATAATTTTTACTTCGACAAAAGGAAATTCGTGTCCTACGGTTGTTGCGCGAACTTCGGCGGTATCGGCAATTCGTGTGGCGGTCATTCCGGGTGATGTTTCGGTTAGCCCATATACGCTTATAACGTTGCAGTGCATACGTTCCATAACCTGTTTCATGGTTTCTATCGGGCAAACCGAGCCTGCCATTATTCCCGTGCGCAACGATGTCATATCAAACATATCGAACATGGGATGATTAAGTTCGGCGATAAACATTGTAGGCACGCCGTAAAGTATTGTACAGCGTTCTTTGTGAATAGATGCAAGTACTTTCAGCGCATCAAAATCTTCGACCATCACCAGCGTTGAACCGTGAGTAATTACGGCGCATAATGCCAGCACGCATCCAAAACAGTGAAACAGCGGAACGCAGGTAAGTAGTTTATCGTCAGACGTAAAACTCATAAATTCGCCTGTTGCCATGCCGCAGTTTAATATGTTATGATGCGACAGCATTACGCCTTTCGGAAATCCTGTTGTTCCCGAAGTGTATTGCATATTTACTTCGTTGTGGCAATTTATTGTTGCCGATATTTTACGCAAAGGTTCTTTGTCCATAAATTTCCCCATAACAATAAGTTCGAGGGTTGTGTACATTCCTCTGTATTTTTCTTGTCCTATATACACAACGTTTTTAAGTTCGGGAAAGCGTTGACTGTTAAGTTCTCCGCGCCGTTGTATTTTTAATTCGGGAATCAAATCGTAAATAATATCAATATAATTATTGTCGCGATAGCCGCTAACCAAGCACATTGTATGAATATCAGCATTTTGCATTATGTATTCTACTTCCGATTTTTTGTAGTTGGTATTGATTGTTACCAGCACCGCGCCTATTTTTGCAGAGGCAAACATAAACGTCAGCCAATCAGGAACATTTTTTGCCCACACTCCCACTTTACTGCCTTTTTCAACGCCAAGCGAAAGTAAGGCACAAGCAATATTATCAACACGGTCGTTAAATTCTTTATATGTCAATCGTAAATCTCGGTCTGAATAAACCAGAAAATTTTGGTTGGAAAGTTCTGTCGCCCATTTTTCGAGTAAGCCACCTAAAGTATTGTCAATAAGCGATATTTTAGATTCGTCGGCGTTGACGCTTTGCAATTTATCAATCATAATATTATGATATTAAAAACAATATAATTAAAACGGCGTATATGTTACAGCCAAAACTTTTGCATTTTCATCTTTTTTGCCCGACGAAACGCAATGAGGCACAACCGAATCGTAGTATATGCTGTCGCCTGTGTTGAGTTTGAAAATTTCGTTTCCGTAATAAATTGATATTTCGCCTTCGATGACATAGAAAAATTCTTCGCCCTCGTGGCATTGATAATATTCCGGAAGTGGCGGCAGATAATGTATATTCACGATATATGGCTCCATATTTCTATCGTGTTTTCCTTGCGCCAACGAAAAATAATCCATGTGCGAGCGATAGGCAGCGTGTTCTTCGGTAAGCCGCGTTGTAGGTGGCAATCTGCGGTGTCGCGTAATTATTGGACCTACTTTTTCGTATCCATCAAGCAAAGTGCCTACACGCACACCAAAACATCGCGCAAATTTAGTTAATAACGATATTCTGGGAACGACTTCACCACTTTCGATAAGTTCAATTTGCGATGGTTCAAGCCCTGCGGCTTTGGCTGCGGCTTCGGTTGAAATGTTTGCAGCCTCGCGCAATTGTTTAATTCTTTTCCCTAAATCTTCCATTATATTAGTATTAAAACATGACAAATGTAAGTATTTTTTTAAATATTAAACATTAAAAAGTCATAAAACCTATATTTAATAATGCAATATAAGCAATTACAATTTATAATCAAATTGCGTATATCGCTTATTATATCTGCAAAAAACGAAACAACGATTAAATTTATAAATACGATGTTCGCTGTAATTTGGATTTGTTAAAAATTAGTCGGAAGTTGTAAGTCATAAGTTGTAAGTCATAAGTCGTAAGTCGGGGGAAAGTCAATTACGAATTACGAAAATTACGAATTACGATTTTGTTGAATAGCAAAAAAGTCCGAAGGACTTGAATGTGAATAACCCCCAATGAAGCGTAGCGATTGGGGAATGAAAACACAAACAAAAAGAGTGCGGAGCACAAAGATTATTAGAATTGCAACCGCTCAC
>JAITOP010000281.1 GCA_031289895.1 Prevotellaceae bacterium | reverse complement strand
TGTAAAAGATAATAATAATGCGCTGAGTATGCCGATATATAACTCTGTGGCATACGAATTTGAAACGGCAGAGCAAATGGAATTGGCATTTACAGGCAAGTCGCCCGAACACGTTTATTCACGCATAAGTAATCCTACCGTGCAATATTTCGAACAACGAGTGAAAGCATTGACAAATGCCGCAGAAGTAATATCGTTTAATTCGGGAATGGCGGCAATTGCCAATACAATTATTGCCGTAGCGTATGCAGGAAGCAATATTGTAACATCGCCGCATTTATTCGGAAATACATATTCGTTTTTAGCTTACACGTTGAAAGATTTTGGCGTTGAAGTTCGCTTTTGTGATTTGACAAAACCCGACGAAGTGCAATCGTGTATCGACAAAAATACCTGTGCGCTTTTTCTCGAAGTAATAACAAATCCGCAAATGGAAGTTGCTGACCTTAAAACACTTTCGGATATATGCAAATCGCACGGCGTACCTCTTATTGCCGATACTACCGTTATTCCGTTTACAGTATTTAATGCGGCAAAATTTGGAGTGGATATAGAAATAGTGTCATCAACAAAATATATTTCGGGCGGGGCAACATCGCTTGGCGGTTTGGTTATCGATTATGGTTTGTTTGATTGGCAAAATTCGTCTAAACTGCGTCATCTCATAAACAGAAATAAACTGTCGGCTTTTTCGTTTAAAATGCGCATGGAAATACATCGTAATCTGGGTGCTTGCATGACTCCGCAAGTGGCTTACATGCAAACAATTGGATTGGAAACTCTTGCCGTTAGATACGAACGCTCGGTGAAAACCTGTAAAAACATTGCAGAACGAATGCAAAAACTCAATAATGTTGTTTCGGTAAATTATCCGTCGCTTACAAACCATCCTTATTATGAAATCAGTAAACAGCAGTTCGGCGAATATTCGGGCGCAATGTTCACATTCGACCTTGCATCGCGCCAAGCGGCGTTTAGATTTATCGACAATCTGAAATTGATATGCCGCGCAACAAATTTGTTTGACAATAAAACTTTGGCAATACATCCGGCAAGCACAATTTTCGGAACATTCACCGAAGAAATCCGCAAAAGCATGGATATAAGCCAAAACACCATACGAATATCAGTAGGCTTGGAATCAATCGACGATTTGTATAATGATATGGTTCAGGCGATAGGATAGAGTTTTTTAAAGTTTTTAAAGTTATAAAGTTTTTAAAGTTATAAAGTTTTTAAAGTTATTAAATCAATAAAAAACAATTTTAAACCCATATTATTCAACAATTTAGAGTTAATCCATCGTATGCGCTGAAAACATTTTCAGGCAATTCTTTTTCGAGTATCGAATACAAATCAAGCTGATGCGAAATGTGTGTAAGATATGCGCGTTTGGGCTTTAATTCATTTATAATTTCCAAAGTTTCGGACAGGCAAAAATGCGATAAATGCGGCTCTCGGCGCAAAGCATCAATAACAATTACATCGGCATTGTACAATTTTGCCAATTCTTTCGGCGGAATTTTGTTTGTGTCGGTTAGGTAACAAAAATTATTTATTCTGAATCCAAACACCGGAATTTTGTAATGATATACTTGTACAGGTGTAATTTCAATATCGCCAATCCGAAAATTATTTTCATCAATTGTGTGAAATTTAAATTCGGGAATACCCGGATATTTTATTTCATCAAAAGCATAATAAAACATCTTGCGCAATGCTTTTTGCACGCGGATTGCAGCATAAATATCAACCGCTTTTTTATTTATATAATTTAATGCGCGAACATCGTCCAAACCGCCCACGTGGTCGATATGTTCGTGAGTAAGCAAAATTGCATCAAGATTTTTGATATTGGCACGCAGCATTTGCTGGCGAAAATCAGGACCGGCATCAATCAAAATTTTTTTATCATTAATTTCAATCAAAACGGAAGAGCGTAAACGTTTGTCGCGCTCGTCGGCAGATTTGCAAACCTTGCAGTTGCAGCCAATCATTGGCGTTCCCTGAGATGTTCCTGTTCCTAAAAATGTTATTTTCATATAAAACAATTCAAACCGGATGTTTTTCATTAGAAAAAAACATAAATGCGATAATACTAAAAAAAGACGCTATTCCATTAATAGCTGTCCAAAACGAATTTCTCATTATATTATACTAAGTATTAATTTATCTTTTCGACCTATCTTATTCAGTTTGAACACATTTTAATAAGTTTATTTTTGTTGTTTTTTTACAAAAGTATAAATAATAATCAAATAAAAAAACAGCCGGAAAGTTTATTTGTTCAAATTATTGATTATAAGCATATATGATTTCTGTAAATTTTGTTAAATAAATATGATGTCATACTCATATTTTTTACTGATTAAAATTTTTGTATAATACGATATCTTATTGAAATTCAGCTTTTAAAAATAAAAGAAATATTAATTAATTGTTAAATATTGCAAAATATGCAACAAAAAAGCATCGTTTTTGAGTATATTTGCATCATGAAAGAAAGGACATTTAAAATATTTAGAGATGAAGAAGAAATTTTTTTTAGGATTTGATGATTTTTTTGGTTCGGGACATAAAAAAAGAAAGTTCCCGTTTTTGGTTGATATGACAGTTACAATGTGGCGCAGCATTTCTCGCCCTATTGTTTCAATTACCGAGATGACGCTTGGTTCGGCACTAAGTTCATTAATTCGTTTTGAGATTGAACATCCCAATTCAAAAGAAACGCAACGGCGCAAAGATGAATTTCCATTTGCGGTTGATATGACGGATATGTGGAAAAAACTTATGAAATCGATGAACGATATGAAAATATTGCCGAAATTACCTAAAAATCAATTGTCAACTGGCGATTCGAAGGCTTAACATTTGTGTTCGAAATCGTCAGTCCCATTAGGCGTATGCTTGTTTGTTCCGTTTTGATGTGCGAAAGTAATTCTTTTGCATAATTTAAAATCGAATTAAAATCAACGATGTAATCGTCAACGGTTTTACTTCGCGAAATTTGCTCGAAATTGTAAAATTTGATTTTCAAAGTTAATGTTTTCCCTTTGAAATCAGATTCTTCCAATCGTTCTTCGAGTTCTTTGGCGATATAATACAGTTCGGCGATACGTTCAAATTTTGTTGTAAGATTTTTAGAAAAAGTACGTTCTGTGCCTACCGATTTTCGCTCGTAATAGGGCGAAACCTCTCGCTCATCGATTCCGCGACAGATATTGTAGTAAAATTCGCCCGTTTTACCGAACAATCGAATGAGTGTTGCCAGCGACATTTTTTTCAAATCAAAACCTGTATGAACGCCAAATTTATGCATTCGCTCGGCTGTTGATTTGCCTACGCCGTAGAATTTTTCGACATGAAGATTTTCCAATATTTTTTCGGATTCGGATGGAAGAATTACGGTAAGTCCGTTAGGTTTTTTCATACCCGAAGCAAGTTTTGCCAAAAACATATTGTACGAAACGCCGGCTGACGCTGTAAGTTCAATAGTTTCAAAAATTTGCTTACGAATTTCCTCTGCAATAAGCGTAGCCGATTTCATACCTTTAAGATTTGAAGTAACATCAAGAAAAGCCTCGTCGATAGACAAAGGTTCTACCAAATCGGTGTATTCATAAAATATTGATTTTATTTGAGTTGAAGCCTTTTTGTATTCGTC
Source organism: Prevotellaceae bacterium (assembly GCA_031289895.1). GTDB lineage: Bacteria > Bacteroidota > Bacteroidia > Bacteroidales > UBA932 > JAIRKV01. The sequence continues at coordinate 5,408 of JAITOP010000281.1, read as the reverse complement.
AAAATCAGAGTGGACAAATATCAAATCGGGACAAAGACGTTTTGCAACCACACTCGACATTGCCGAGTGTACGCCGAATTTACGCGCTTCGTAACTTGCCGTTGCCACAACGCCTCTGTCCGATTCGCTGCCTACGGCAACAGGTTTGCCGCGCAATTCGGGATTGTTTCGTTGCTCAACAGCAGCAAAAAAAGCATCCATATCAATATGAATTATTTTACGCATGTTCTGATATAAAAATCAAAGGTAAATAAAAAATGGGTATTAGGGAATGGGTATTCCGTATTCCGTAATCGGTATTCGGTATTCTGTATTCTGTAATCGGTATTCGGTATTCTGTATTAGGTTGGGTTTTAAATATGGTTTTTTTTACTACATGACAAAAATTAAAAAAACCAATAACCAACTAATATTTAGCCATTTATAATATTATCTATTTGAAAAAAACTTTGAAACTTCGTATTTTTGTAGCTGATAACTAAACAATTATAATGATGACGAAAAACTTCAAGGTCGAGTGCAAAAGTACTCAATTAATTTCAATTTTAAGCAAAATTTTTGTGGAAGAATGGTAACTTTCGTATGGGTGTATGTTGTTGGAATTTACGTCCACTAAAATATAAAAAAATTAAAATAAAAAATCACGGCTACCTTGCTAAAATATTCTTTAAGTGTGGATTATAGGCAATCTCAACGGCACTGCTCAACCCTCTCGTTAAACTTGAATTTAATATCTTTCAATTTTTGTCATGTACCGGGAACTTTAAAAACTTTATGAACTTTAAAAACTTTCTAACTTCTTTGTTCCTGACACTTTTTTGTAAAAAATTTATCAAATTATTGCCAAGTGCCGTTAAAGTTTTATACCTTTGCGGTTTATTTTATGTATATTTAAAATTAAACAAGATAAAAATCTTATGGCAGAAAAATTATTTACTGAATTTCCCGAAGTTACTACACAAGCTTGGGAAGAGGTGATAATCAAAGATTTAAAAGGCGCTGATTATGAAAAAAAATTGGTGTGGCGAACAATGGAAGGTTTTAACGTTCGCCCATATTATCGCGCCGAAAATTTGAAAAACCTCAAACACGTTACTTATGCTCCCGCTCAATTTCCTTTTGTTCGCGGGACAAAAACCAACAACAACTGGAAAATTCGTCAGGACTTTTGCGCTGAAAATGTAAGCGAGGCTAATAAAAAAGCACTTGATGTATTAATGAAAGGCGTTGATTCTATTGGTTTTAAAATTGATGGAAAAAAAGGACTTTCGCAAAGCGATTTTGATGCTTTGCTGAATGATATTTGTCTTTCGGCAGTTGAACTGAATTTCACCGGAGGTTGTTGCAAAACACCCGAAATAGTGAAAATGCTTGCCGAAAAAGTGAAAAATACTAATACAGACGAAATTAACGGCTCGATTGATTACAGTCCGCTTACAAAACTTAGTTTGTATGGAAATTTTTGCAATAGCGAAGAAAAAGATTTTGAACTACTTAAAGAAAGCGTTATTGCAGCAAAATCGCTTCCGCATTTTCGTACTATTGGCGTAAATGCTTGCGTTTTTCACAATGCAGGCTCTACAATTGTTCAGGAACTTGCATTTGCGTTGGCAATGGGTAATGAATACCTTGCAAAACTCACAGATTCAGGATTATCGGCAGACGAAATTGCTAAAAAAACAAAATTTACATTTGCCGTTAGTTCAAATTATTTTATGGAAATTGCAAAATTTCGCGCCGCACGCATGCTTTGGGCAAACATTGTAAAAGCATACGAAGGAACAACCGAATGTGCGCAGAAAATGTATGTACATTCAGTAACATCGGCTTGGCTGCAAACAATTTACGACCCTTATGTGAATATGCTTCGCGGAACAACCGAATCGATGTCGGCAGCAATTGCAGGCGTTGATTCGCTCGAAGTTTTGCCGTTTAACAAAGCATTTGAAAAACCCACCGATTTTTCTTATCGCATAGCCCGTAATGTTCAGATTATCTTGAAAGAAGAATCGTATTTTGATAAAGTTGTTGACCCTGCGGCAGGTTCTTATTATGTCGAAGAACTAACAAATTTAATTGCCCAGGATGCGTGGAAACTTTTCAAAACAATCGAAGACAAAGGCGGATACATCGCTGCGCTGAAAGAGGGATTTATACAGGAACAAATTAAAACAAGCGCGCAAAAACATAATACAAATGTTGATACCCGCCGCGAAATTATTCTTGGAACAAATCAATATCCTAATTTTAACGAAACATTAAACAACGAACTTCGCGAAACCCTTAGTAAATCGTGCGATTGCGGCGGCGAAACCGAAAATAAAACGGTAGAACCAATAAAAATTTATCGTGCAGCGCAATCTTTCGAAGAGTTGAGAATGAAAACCGAAAATTCGGATAAACAACCAAAAGCGTTTATGCTGACATTCGGTAATCTGGCTATGTGTCGCGCCCGCGCTCAGTTTTCGTCAAATTTCTTTGCTTGCGCAGGGATAAAAGTAATTGATAATAATTGTTTTGCGACTATTGAAGAAGGCGTAAAAGCAGCGTTGGAATCAAAAGCCCAAATTGTTGTAGCCTGTTCGTCAGACGATGAATATGCCGAAATAGTTCCGCAAATAGCAGATTTATTGAAAGATAAAAGCATACTTGTTGTAGCCGGCGCACCAGCCTGTGAAAACGAACTACGGGAAAAAGGAATCAACCATTTTATTTCGGTTCGTAATAATGTGCTTGAAACGTTAAAACAATATCAAATTGAATTAGGAATTTAATCAGGAAAGAATATGAGACCAAAATTTACAGATATAACATTTGATAATAATGCAGTAGCAAACACAGACTGCAATTGCGGGGCAAAACAACCGTTTTTGACACCCGAAAAAATCGCCGTAAAAGATATTTATACTATCGCCGATTTGAAAAATATGGAACATTTGAACTATGCAGCCGGCATTCCGCCCTTTCTTAGAGGACCTTACAGCAGCATGTTTGTTTCGCGTCCATGGACAATTCGCCAGTACGCAGGATTTTCTACCGCCGAAGAATCTAATGCCTTCTATCGCCGTAATCTTGCGGCAGGGCAAAAAGGATTGTCGGTTGCGTTCGACTTGGCTACCCATCGCGGATACGATGCCGACCATCCTCGCGTTGTTGGCGATGTTGGTAAAGCAGGCGTTTCTATTTGCAGCGTTGAAGATATGAAAATTCTTTTCAGCCAGATTCCTTTAGAACAAATGTCGGTTTCGATGACAATGAACGGCGCGGTACTTCCTATTCTTGCTTTTTATATTGTTGCAGGATTAGAACAAGGATGCACGCTCGAACAGCTGAACGGAACTATTCAAAACGATATTTTGAAAGAATTTATGGTTCGCAACACGTATATATATCCTCCCGAATTTTCGATGCGAATTATTGGCGATATTTTTGCTTATACGGCAAAAAAAATGCCTAAATTTAATTCGATATCGATATCAGGCTACCACATGCAAGAGGCAGGCGCAACCTGCGATATTGAAATGGCATACACGCTTGCCGACGGTTTGGAATATCTCCGCACAGGAATAAAAGCAGGAATGACAGTTGATGAATTTGCACCACGTTTATCATTCTTTTGGGCTATCGGGATGAACCATTTTATGGAAATTGCAAAAATGCGTGCAGCCCGTATGATTTGGGCAAAAATTGTAAATCAATTTAATCCGAAAAATCCAAAATCATTATCATTGCGTACACATTGCCAAACATCAGGCTGGTCGCTTACCGAGCAAGACCCGTTTAATAATGTAGCGCGTACTTGTATCGAAGCAATGGGAGCTGCTCTGGGACACACACAATCGTTGCACACCAACGCTTTGGACGAAGCAATTGCGTTGCCAACCGATTTCTCGGCTCGTATAGCCCGTAATACTCAGATTTATATACAGGAAGAAACTTCGGTTTGTAAATCAATAGACCCATGGGCAGGTTCGTATTATGTTGAAAGTCTTACACATGAGATAGCACAGAATGCTTGGAAACTTATCGAAGAAGTTGAATCTTTGGGCGGAATGTCAAAAGCGATTGAAACAGGTATTCCAAAATTACGTATCGAAGAAGCCGCAGCACGCAAACAAGCTCGTATTGATGCGGGCGCAGATGCTATTGTGGGCATAAATAAATATCGTTTGGCGAAAGAAGACCCTATTGATATTCTTGATGTTGATAATACGGCCGTTCGCGAGGCGCAAATAAAACGATTGCAACAATTACGGGCAAATCGTAACGAAAACGAAGTAAAAGCAGCCCTCGAAGCAATTACCAAAGCAGTAGAAACAAACACAGGCAACCTGTTGGAACTTGCCGTTGATGCAGCGCAAAAACGTACATCACTCGGCGAAATTTCGGATGCCTGCGAAAAAATTGTAGGACGTTATAAAGCAGTTATACGTATGAATTCAGGAGTTTATTCGGCAGAAGCCAAACACGACAATGATTTTGAAAAAGCAAAAACTTTGGTTGAAGAATTTGCAAAAAAAGAAGGACGTCAACCACGCATTATGATTGCAAAATTAGGACAGGACGGACACGACCGAGGCGCAAAAGTTGTTGCCACAGGTTATGCCGACATGGGTTTTGATGTTGATATGGGACCCTTGTTTCAAACGCCTGCCGAAGCAGCAAAACAAGCCGTAGAAAACGATGTACACGTAGTAGGAGTTTCGTCGCTTGCAGCAGGACACAAAACTCTTGTTCCGCAAATAATTTCGGAACTCGAAAAACTTGGACGCGGCGATATAATTGTGATTTGCGGAGGCGTTATTCCCGCGCAGGATTATCAGGCACTTTATGATGCAGGAGCAGCGGCAATATTTGGACCCGGCACATCGGTATCGCTTGCAGCAATTAAGATGGTAGAATTACTTTTGCAGAAATTCGAGTAATTTTACAAACAAAATAAAGATGAAAAATCCACATGAAATTTTCGTGTGGATTTTTTTTGATTATAAAAAGAGACAAGAGACAAGAGGCAAGAACCAAGAGGCAAGAACAAGAGACAAGAACCAAGAAATTAGAAAGTTTGTCAGTTTTTAAAATCAAAAAATCTGTGAAAATCTGTTTAATCTGCGTCATCTGCGTGCTTTTTTCAAATCAGCAAATCAACAAATCAACAAACAAAGACAGGTTTACTCAATAAAAATCAGTTTCTTATGTTGATAACTCAATAATGTTTTTTGTTTCGATAAAATTTCGTATCCTATCAATCCATCTAATTGCAGATTATAGCCCATACTCAAGTGGTTCATGTCATTGAAAACGGTCAGCACTTTTTGAAATTTTTTATCGCCGATGGTTAGTTCATTGATTTTGCCTGCCGTTACATCTTTTTTCGATTTGCCTGCGCCGCTTAAATCCTCTACGCCAAG
>JAITOP010000270.1 GCA_031289895.1 Prevotellaceae bacterium | reverse complement strand
CTCTGGAAAGCCGCCGAAGATGCCGCCCGCCGCGCCCGCTTTAATGTTGACAAAAACGCAGCAATCTCACAAATAGGCACAATAACTTATAATTTTACCTTAAATTGATTTTTTGAGATTATTGATATTTTTGCTATAAAATATAAATGTCATAAACTACTGATACCAAACAGTTATCAAAACCCTTATTTTCAAAAGTCGCCCTTTCATATAACTAAATTGCAAATAGTTGAATATTAGAAAAATACACAAGGTAAAAAAATGCTCTTTTTCAACCAATTTTTGATAGTTATTTTTATTTTTGCACCTGCTTTTGCTGGAGAGGGGACTTAGTTGTTGATTTGTTGATTTGTTTAGTTGTTGATTAAAAAAACCTTACAAACTTTATAAACTTTATGTAACAAAAAATAAATAATCTATAACAGATGGAATGAATCCGTTAGGATTCTAATGTTGGTAGAAAGAATGTCCACACGGCAAATCCGACCCAGTACGGGGTCGAACAATGGGGGGGATTTGCACATTTCTACCAACATGTAATCCCTATCGGGATTTTTTTGTCATCTGTATAATTTGTTTATTTGTCATCACTAAAACTTTAAAAACTTTAAGAACTTTAAAAACTTTAAAAACTTTCTAACTTTATAAACTTTCTAACTTTAAAACTTTAAAAACTTTTAAGAGACATAAGCCAATGTTACAATGCTTATTCGGCAATCTGTTTCCGATAAAATTGCATTGCAGCAAGCCTCGATAGTTGCTCCTGTTGTGAGTACATCGTCAACCAAAAGTATATGCTTGTTTTTTAGTTTTTCGGCGTTGTTTGTTGTAAAAACATTTGACACATTATGCCACCTTTCCATGCGGTTTTTTTTGGTCTGCGTATTTGTAAATTCAGCGCGGATAAGTGTTTTTGTATCAATAGATTTATTCATTGCTTTTGAAAGCCCTTCACAAATTTTTTCACTTTGATTATAGCCTCTTGATTTTTGTTTTTTTGGATGCAGGGGAACAGGAATAATAAAATCAACATCAGAAAATATTGTGCATTTCGACAATTCGTTGCCAAACCACAAGCCAAGTTCAACGCCAATATCATCGCGCCCCAAATATTTTAATTTATGCAAAAGCACTCTGTACTTGCTTCCCCGAGCAAAGAAAAAATATGACGCAGCCGCAACAATAGGCACACGTCCCCAAAAAATTTTTTCAACCGAATTGCCGCGCACGTTCCAATTGCGTGTAAGCGGAATATCAATGCGGCAACCGGAGCAAATAAGTTTTTCGCCACGCACAAGCGAGGTATTGCATATATCGCAAAGTTGAGGATATATCAAATCAAAAAAATATTTTATAAATTTAACAATTCTTATCATGCCTGATTATTAGTTACATTCGCCTACAAAAGTAAAAAAAATGAATTAACATACTTTAAATTCTTTGTTATTTTATATTAATTTGCATACCTTTGTGTGAAATAATTGCAACAATAAAACACGTAAGACGAGGTAATTACCTGTGTATAAGAATTTTAATTTTATATTTTAAATATTTTTTAACTCATAACAAATTATAACATCAATGAAAAAGCTATTAGTTTTAATTGGATTGATTGGGCAAACAGTATTTGCTCAACAAGTTGAAGTAAAATCAATCAATTTATTGAAAGGGACAGAATCCGGAGGATATCATTTCGCCGTATATAGTCCCAAAGGTACATATTTGCTTACATCATCCGCAAATTACACAGGATTGAAGCAAATAATGTTGGAAACAGGCGAGGTGAAAATTATTACACAAGAGCCCGGCGCCGGATACGGTGTAAAAATCAGCGCAGATGAGTCTACAATTTTGTTTACAAAAACAGAATTTATAAACAATTTGCGTTACACATCATTGTATCAGTATTCGCTTGTAAATAAAAGCGTTACAAAAGTAGAAAGTACCAGCAGAGAAAAACTGACTCCTGCATTTACACAAAATGAACCAATGTTTGTAAAAGGTAAAAATCTTGTAAAAAACGCTAAAACAGCAGCAGTAACACCATTTATCAATATCGAAGATAAAAAAATGGTGCTGTACAGCAGCAATACAAGCAAAATTCTCACTCCAAACGGAGAAAATGAAAGTTATTTTTGGGCAAGCGTATCGCCCGATGGCAAACACATTGTTTACACTGTTGCGGCAAAAGGAACATTTGTTTGCAACATAGATGGTTCAAATGTGGTTTCGCTGGGAAAATTAGGTGCGCCCGTGTGGTTAAACAATCAATGGATTGCAGGCATGGACAGCAAAGACGATGGCACTAAAGTTTTGTCTTCAACCATTGTAATTGCTACTATTGATGGAAAAGTGCGCCAAACATTATCAACACCATCAATAAAAATAGCAATGTATCCTGCGGCTTCGCCCGACGGAAAACAAATTGCGTTTGAAACCGAAAACGGTGAAATTTATTTAATGAATATCAACATAAAATGATGACAACTATGAAAAAGATTATTTTATTACTACTTGTTATTTTTGCAAGTACTGCAAATTATGCAACCGATTTAACAGGCATAAAAATATACATAAATCCGGGACACGGCGGATATGATAGCGATGACAGGAACGTGAGAACTATTCCTTTCCCATTGGGCGACAACAATGGCTTTTATGAATCAAAATCAAATTTACATAAAGGACTTTATTTGCGAGATATACTTCAATCGGCAGGAGCTACTACTATGATGTCGCGCACTACCAACACGACAGTCGACGACAGAAATTTACAAGAAATTGTAGCAGAAGCCAATGCTTTTCAGCCGGATGCATTTTTATCAATTCATAGTAATGCACTAAATGGAACTACAAACTATTTACTGTTATTATATTCAGGTACAGATGCTGCATCATTTACGCCCGGCAGCAAAGACATTGCAACAGCATGCTGGCCCTTTATGCTTGATAATCAACTCACAACGTGGAGTTCTACAGCAACTCGTGTCAGAGGCGATGCTGATTTTTACGGTACAGGAGGCACTGCATATTTAGGTGTTTTGAGAAATTTAGCCTATAAAGGATTTCTTTCCGAAGGCTCTTTTCACGATTATCCGCCCGAAACACACAGACTGCTGAATGTTGATTATTGCAAGTTAGAAGCAATAAGATTCTATCAATTCTATCACAGTTATTTTAACGCCGACCTGCCAAACAAAGGAACAATAGGCGGTTGGGTGAAAAGCGATAATGAAAAGATAGTTAATCCTATTTTCACATACATGGCAGGAAGCAATGACCAATGGCTACCTCTAAACAGCGCAACTGTAAAATTATTGGACGCTGCCGGCACTTCGGTATTAAATACTTACACTACCGACGATTGGTACAATGGAGTATTTGCATTCTATAATTTAGACCCGGGAAATTATAAAGTAGCGTTTGCGGCAACAGACTACGACCCTGATACATTGGATGTAACCGTGCAAGCAGGAAAAATAGCATATACAAAAGCAAAATTATACAATTACAATATACCTGTTCCTCACAATAGCGATTTAGACTATCCTAATCCTGTGCAAGAGGCAGGTGTTGTTGCAATGAATAATTATAATTTCACTCAGGTAAATAATGCTCAACCGGCATGGTTAACTGATGGAACTACTATTAAGAGAGCTATTTACCGTAACGAAAAAATTTATGTTCTTACTACCGAACCAAAAATATATGTAATAGATGCTTTAACATATAACGTAACA
>JAITOP010000259.1 GCA_031289895.1 Prevotellaceae bacterium | reverse complement strand
GTTTGAACCGCAAAAGTACAAATAAAAGTTTAGAAAAGTTATTAAGTTCGTAAAGTTTTTTAAGTTTGTCAAGTTTTTAAAGTTCGTAAAGTTTTTAAAGTTGTAAAGTTTATAAAGTTCGCAAAGTTTTTAAAGTTATAAAGTTTTTAAAGTTATAAAGTTTTTAGAGTTATAAAGTTTTTAAAGTTTTTAGAGTTATAAAGTTTTTAGAGTTTATCAGGTTTTAGATAATTTGTTTTTGTAAATAAATAATTTATTACTATTTTTGCGATATATTTTTAATAATAAAAATTAAGAAAAATGCAGACAACAGGAATAAAAATAGAACGGGATGATAAGGGCGTTGCACGTTATGCACGTATTGACCTTAAAAAATACGGAAAATATCTTGCACCACTATTTAAAAAAGTAGGCATAAATACTGAAGAATCTCCTTACAATCCTGAATTTGTGGCTAAAATAAAAAAAGCAGAAGAAGATATTCGTAATGGAAAAGGGAAAAAAATAGCCATTGAAGATTTATGGAAATAACATATTCACCCAAAGCCTTAGATGACATAGAGAAGATTAAAAAGAGCGGACTTAATTCTCATAAACAACGGCTTGAACGTATTATAAAAAGCATTTTAGAAAACCCATACGAAGGTTTTGGAAATCCCGAACAATTGAAACATGAGTTTACAGGAAAATGGTCGAGAGAACTTTCTAAAAAAGACAGGGTTTTATATATGGTTGAAAATGACGATATATTTATTCTTTCTATTTTAGGACATTACACCGATAAATAGTTTATTTAATTTTTTGCAGTAGATATTCTACATTTTTATTATTTTTGTGAAAATATTGTATTTATTCGTAAATATATAAAATTAAATACCGGTATTTTAAACAATATTTATATAATTAACTATTTGTAAATTAATAAATCACATGAAAAAAAATAAGTCATCCGACACAAAAAAATCTGCCTTAGGCAAATATTGGAAATGGATTTGTTTAGGTATTATTTCAATTTTATTTTTGTCAAATTATACACGAATTTTTGACAGAAAAATAGATATGAACGGCGATAATATTTATTATTATTCGTTAGGAAATGCCATAAACGATGGCAAAGGATTCACCAATGTTATTGGTTTTGATGAAAGTCCGCACACACATTTTCCTCCCGGATATCCTTATTTTATTGCGCTTTTGATGAAAGTTGGCGCAGATAGTATTAATGCAATAAAAATTACCAATGGAGTTTTGCTTTTCTTATCTATAATATTATTATTCTTCGTTTTATATGAATTGAGCAAAAATAAATTGATAACATTTACGGCAACATTGTTTGCTGCATCACAAATTAATATTTTGCGTTTTTCAACAATTATGATGAGTGAAATTTTGTTTGTGTTTTTTACGCTGATTGTTGTTTTAATAATTTTGAAATGGGACACCGATAAAGCATTTTCATCCGCGCGAAAAAAATGGAAAGATATACTTATTATCATACTTTTAACAGCAAGTTTAAGTTATATTTATTTTATCCGCACTATGGGAATGTCGCTTATTCTGGCTGTAATAATATATTATGGAATAAAATCGGGCAAGCAAATTATTGTTTTTTTGAAAACCAAACGTACCGAAGGCAATGCCATACGAAAACAAAGACGAACAGCAATATTAAAATACGCGGCAATATTTGCGCTTACGGCAATGTCGTTAATTGTGCCGAAACATATATGGGATACGCGCAGTAAAAATCTCGGAGTAGTGCAAAATGATTATGCAGACTCTTTCAAAAAGAAATTGAACGGCGAAACAATGCAGACATTTTCAGATTGGAAAGAACGTATTGCAAGCAATGTTCAGACATATACCATACAATGGATGCCTGACGCTATTTTCAGTCGGGAAAAAAGCACAGTCGATAAAGCCACTGCCGGCAAATGGATGAAAGGCGTTATTATACTTTTTTTATTGTTGTTCGGCGTTTACAAACTGAAAAAAGGCGGGTTATTAATTTTTCTGTATATCGGTATTACAATGGGAGTTTTATTGATTTATCCCGAACAATATGGCGGTTACAGATATATGCTGGCAATAATTCCATTTTTCATATTTCTACTTATTTACGGCGGTTACGCTTTGTGTTCGCTGATAATTTCAAAAAATGTAAAACAAGAAATACAACAAGTAAAATACAATAAAATAATATCAATTTTGGTTTGTTTAATTTTCACTTTGACAGCCTATTCGTCTTATGCATCAGCCATTAAAACAAACGCAAAAAATGCAAAATCCAAAGAATATAGTTATTCAAACACCACACCGGCTCTTGTTGAATATATAAGTGCAATGCAATGGGCGAAAGACAATTTGCCCGATACCGCTCGTGTAAGCACGCGAAAACCTGAACTTTTTTACATTTATTCAGGCGAACGAAAAAGTATTATGTTTCCGCAATATGCAACACCCGAAGAAGTTATGGACTTTTTCACCAAAAATAAAATTCAATATATAATTGTCGACCGCTGGTTTCGTCACGGATATGTTACCATTATCCCCGCCATACAAAAATACAATGATAAATTTAAAATAATACATCAGATAAAAGGACTGGAAGAAGGCGCACCTAATACATACATTATAGAATTTAATCCGCAATGGGATATGCCGGAAACGGGTCGTTAGTCGTTGGTATTTGGTCGTTGGTCGTTGGTCGTTGGTATTTGGTCGTTGTATTTGGTCGTTGGTATTTGGTCGTTGTATTTGGTCGTTAGTCATTGGTCGTTGGTATTTGGTCGTTGGTTGGTTTTTTAATTGCAAATTATTTTTTTGTTTTTTATCTGGGTAACAGTGTTATTTGTGTTATTTTTTTAATTGAAAATTGAAAATTATTTTTATTCACCAACTTCTTTAATAATGAAAAATAAATAAGATATAAATGTCTCCGGATTGCTTCATTCCTCGCAATAACGCATGGACTTCACATCATTGAGAGGAACGAAGCAATCCGCAAATTAAAAACATTACATTTATTTATTTTTTGTGCCTTAATATAATATCTCTCCAACGACTAACGACCAAATACCAACGACCAAATACCAACGACCAAATACCAATTCACTTTTTTTCATGGTAATCTTTTTCTGCGTTAACGTTCCAGATAATAGATTTGTCTTTTAGTGAGCCTGTTATGTGATTTACCGCTTCCATCGCCGTAAGCATAGAATGATCCATATTATTGTAACGATGTTGCCCGTTTCGTCCGATGCAATATAGATTTGTTACAGAATTGAGAAAATCTATAACCTTTGGCAATTCGTAATAGCTGCCGTGATATGCCGGATATGCTTTTCGCACTTTTGCTCTTACTGCATCTTTCACATCTTCTTTTGATATAATATTTATTTTTGACAACTCTGAAACGGCAAATTCAATAAAATCTTCGTCCGACATTTTCCAAAACTCATCTCCCTCATTACAAAAGTATTCCAAGCCAATCCAAACTGTATTTTCAAAATCTTTAACCATATATGGCGACCAATTATTGAAAATTTGCAAACGTCCTAATTTTACAGTTGCATCTTGAATATATATCCATGTATCGGGAACTAAATTATTCCATGTTTTTATTTTGGTGGTATTTTTCAGCAACAGTTTATCTACCAACAGCCCTACCGTAATAAAATCTCTATAAGGAAGTTCCGCTGCTATTCTTTTAATATCGCTTGGAATTTCTATGCCTTTCATAGCATTTACAAGGTCTTTTATTGGCATCGACGACAAAAGATAATCGCAGGGAATGGTTTGTTCGTCATTATTGTGCGAAACAACCACCGAAACAACTTTATCGTTTTGTATATTAATTTGTTTTACCAAATGTTCTTTTTTTATTATTACTCCGTTTTTTTCGCTATCAAAAGCAACATTTTCCCACAGTTGACCGGGTCCGTATTTTGGATAAATAAAAGTTTCGATAAGTGAGGTTTCTGTTTTTTTCTGCGATACATTTTTAGGTCGAAATGGTTTTGTTATAATATCTTTTATAATATTCATAAGCGAAAGACCTTTAACTCTTTGCGCTCCCCAATCTGCGCCTAATTCAGACGGATGTATTCCCCATACTTTTTCGGTATAATTTTCAAAAAACATTCCGTAAAGAGGTTTTCCGAACCGATTGATGTAAAAATTTTCTAATGATGTTTCTTTTCGTTTATTAAACGAAGAATAAATATATCCGAATCCGGCTTTAAATGTTCGTATAAAACCCATGTTAGCAAATGTTTGCCAATGTAAAGAGATAGGATAATCAAAGAATTTTCGCAGGTAAAATATTCGTGATACCCGTTGGCGAATCAGCATTACGCGGTTTTCTTTTTCAGGGTCGATATTGTTATCGGCAAGTTTTTTATTTTTTTCAAGCAGTATATCATCTAACGATGGTTTGCCTTGCAGCGGAAGAATCATATTCCACCATTGCATAATTTCGTCGTTTTTAGAAAAAAATCTATGTCCGCCGATATCCATTCTGTTGCCGTTATGTTCAATAGTTTTAGAAATTCCGCCAATATCATTAAGTTCTTCAAATACACTGATATTATGATTTGTTTTTTTTGATAATTCATAAGCTGCCGTCAATCCTGCGGGTCCTGCGCCTATGATAACCGTTTGTTGTTTATCGTTCATAATAAATTATTGTTTTTTTGAATTATTGAAAATCAAATATTTTCGTGCAAAAAAATTCCAAAGATATATCAATGCAGCACTGATAATTTTTGAATACATAACATATATCTTAAATATATCTGTAAAAACATACAGAAAAATAGCATTTAAAATTAATCCTGCAATGCCTATTAATGCAAAAAAAATAAATTCAAGTTTGCGATTTTTAATTTTTGAAGCGGTAAAAACCCATTTTACACTTATAAAATAATTGGTAAACAATCCTGCTACAAAAGAAATGCTTGCAGATGCAATATAATGAAATCCAACATATTCTGTAAATAAATATAACAATGAAAAATCCACCAAAAAAGCAAATCCACCAACAAAAGTATAACGAATAAACTGCACCGTAACATTTGCCGATTTATTAATCAACAAATTATACATCAGTCGTTTCAAAGTTAACAGTTTCATTTTGCTTTTAATTTTTAATTTTTAATTCTTAATTCTTAATTTTAAATGTTTTCAGTAAGTTTTTGAACAAGGCGGAAATTATATAAAAATTCTTTTGCAAATACGCGAATAACCGTGTAAGTTGGTATTGCAATGAGCATTCCTAATATTCCTGCAATGTTTCCGGCAACAAGCAATACAATAAAATTTTCGAGCGGATGCGATTTTACGCTGTTTGAATAAATCAGCGGTTGAAGAAGAATATTATCAATAAGTTGTATTATCACAAATATTATAATTATTGGTGCAACTATGCTCATATCGCCGGTAGCAATAAAATTTGCATCGGTTGCCAATGCTACAACTATGCTCAAAATTCCGCCGGCAATAGGTCCTACGTAAGGAATAACGTTGAGAATACCTGCCGATAGTGCTATAACCATTGCTGTTGAAAATTTTAATCCGCCGAAAAGCGAAAATCCAACAGCCAAAAATATTATTACACAGGTTATTTCTATAAGCATTCCTACAAAATATCTGATTAATAGTGTGTTTATTGATTTTAATACGCGGGCAATATTTTCTTCGTATTTTTTGGGAAACAAAATTGTTACTCCGTTAACAAGCAGATTATCTTCTTTAAGAAAGAAAAATGTAATGAAAAAAATACAAAATATGGCAATCACAAAGTTTATAAGCATATTGGCTACCGAGCCGAAAATGTTGCTTATATTTGAAAAATTAAAAAACGATGCTAAATTTGTTACAAGAAATTGATTAAACGAAAATTGGTCGGCACTTGGAATTAGGTTATTAATTTGCTGTTCAAGTCCTTGCAGCGGTTTGCTTATTTGTGGCGCAAGTTCGTTGATATTTACTGCCGAAAGTTCGTGTAATTGCGAACTCACAAGAGGAATAAACGTGTATAAAAATATAAACATCGCAAAGAAAATTGTTATCAGGCTTAGTGTTGCGCTGCACCAGTGCGGACAACTGTATTTGCCGAATTTTAACTTGTCGAAAAAGACTACAAGCGGGCGACCTATTATTGAAAGCACCGCTGCAATCAGTATATATATTATGATATTGCTGAAATACCACGCAACAAAAAGCACAATGGCTATTGCGGCAATAATAATTATATATCGTGCAAGTTTATTCATAATATTTTCATATCATATTTTGATTTTTAGTTAAAAATTCCTCTTTTTAGTAAGCAAAAACATAATTATGAGGATTTTTGTTAAAACAAAGGTATAAATTATTTTCAAAAACAAAAAACCGAGGATTTTTACAGGCAGAAAATTGTGTATATTGAAATAGGATTTATTAACCAGCAAAAATATTTTTTTTCAAATTTATTTTGTCAGGTCAAAAAAAGATTGTAATTTTGCGCCGATAGTTCCTCCCACGCTTCCCATTGAGAACAGCGCACCCGGGGAGGACTTCGAGTTTTATATAGTACTTTAATTATCAATGCAATACGCAAAACAACGGCTCACCCGCAAAAGTTGTGGATGCACTATGATATTTCAGATAATTCTTATACGAAACAGTTATCAAAATACCGATTTAGACACAGAAAACAAAAAACATATAAAACCCTTATTTATATAAAGTTCCCTTAGTAGCCGAAAACAGGTAACACATACCCTTATTCCCTTATTGAAATGTTGCAAATAAGGGAATAAGGGTAGAATGTCGAGGCTAAT
>JAITOP010000228.1 GCA_031289895.1 Prevotellaceae bacterium | reverse complement strand
CTACTGCTATTTTCATATTTTATTGTATTTTATTTTAGAAATTATTTAAATTTAATAAAAGTGTGTATTATTCCCCCGTTAAGCGATGTCTGAACCACGATTTTAATAAGATTTCAAAGCGCAAAATAATCTTGATAATCTTGCAAAAATCAAGGTTCAGACATTTTCTGTTGTTATCATATTGTTTTATATTTTTCATTTACTTTATCATGTCTTGAACCCCGATTTTAATAAGATTACAAAGATAAACAAGATTAAATTAAAAACGCACAATAATCTTGATAATCCCATAAATCTTGCAAAAATCAAGGTTCAGATTTTATTCTTATTTCTGTTCTCAATCCTTGCCTTTGTCATTCGTTCACGCAAGCCGCCGTTTTCCAAAAAATCTTTTTCGAGGTTTTGTATTTGTTTGGCAAGCAGATAGTTTGTAATTTTTATCAGGCAAATCATAGCGTTGGCGCAAATTTCGGGGCTTTCGTTTTCTATTGCCTTAATGTATGTTTGGTATGTGGCGTTTGGCGTGCGGCTTAGTTCGCGAAAACGAACAACAAGGCGGTGTTCTTTTTCCCAAATTGGCAGTTTGTGTGTCCGCAGAAAATCCTCGTAGTCAATCAGCAGTTCTTCGAGCGAAGCCTTTGCTACATTAGTGAGCTTGATTTCGGTTTCCTTTGATGTTGCCGAAGCCATGCTCGCTTCCGCAATATTTTGTTTTCCGCTGCGGGCTGCCTGCACCATTTGGTCAATTGTGCGGTCGGGTTTTCTATAAAAGCGTTTTGTAAAATACACCGTCCCATCATAGATAATCTCTGCTTTTTGGTAACCCAGCAGATTGCGGTAGCCTCCGTATTTTGGAATAAAACCACCATGTTGGGTGTTGTTGTTGTCTGATGCCATATTTTTATGTTTTTTTAATGTTTTTTTCTTAGGACTTTTAGGACATTTGGGCAATCCCTAATGTCCTAAATAGTCTTTTATTTTTTTTAATCACCTAAATTTTTCTTCTTTATTTTTTTTCATTATCAACCATAAGAAAAGCACTATTAATGCCGCATACATCAGAATAGACAAAAGTTCTGCGCCTTGCGATTTTGCCCACGGAAGAATCATCCAATCAATATCGCCAAATTTTAATGATGCGCTTACAACTCCCATCAAAGCTCCGCCCGCAATAAATCCCGAAGCAAGCAATGTGCCTTTTTCGCCGCGCGATTTGTTTATCTCTTTGTTTTTGCTGCGCGTGGTAACATACCAGCTTACTGCGCCGCCAACCAAAAGCGGAACGTTAAGATATAAAGGAATAAACATGCCAAGCGCAAACGCCAATGCAGGTATTCCGCAGAAATTCAGTATTATTGCAATAATCGCTCCAATGCCGTAAAGCAGCCATGGCGCACTTGTTCCCGACATTAGCGGGTCGATAACGGCTGCCATTGCATTTGCCTGTGGGGCTACCAGCGCGTTTTCGCCTACAAATCCGTAAGTATCGTTAAGAATTATCATAACTCCGCCAACTGTTGCTGCGGCAACTAATGTTCCCAAAAATTTCCATTTCTGCTGTACCGCAGGCGTTGAGCCTAACCAATATCCTATTTTCAAATCGGTAATAAATCCGCCCGACATCGACAATGCCGTGCAAACAACGCCGCCCATTATGAGTGCTGCTACAATTCCTGTTGCCCCGTTTAATCCTACGGCAACCATAATTACGGATGCAAGTATCAGCGTCATCAGCGTCATTCCCGAAACGGGATTTGTGCCTACTATTGCTATGGCGTTGGCGGCAACGGTGGTAAACAAAAATGCTATTATGCCTACAACTAAAATCCCGATAACGGCATGAAGTAAATTAAATTCCATGACGCCAAAGAAAAAGAATGCAAAAATAACGAGCAACGTAAATACCAATCCGAATGCAACAATTTTCATAGATAAATCGCGTTGTGTGCGTGTAACTTCTTTGTTTACATTAACCGATTTATTTTTCATTTCGGACGAAACCAAGCCTACCGCTCCTCTTATTATTTTCCATGATTTTATGATACCGATAATTCCTGCAACTGCAATGCCGCCAATGCCAATGTGACGTGCAAAAGAGGTAAATATTGTTGCTGGCGGCATTTCGCTTATTGCTCCGCCAACAGCGGGATTTAATGTTTGCAATGTAGCGTCTCCAAGCAGCGGCAGCAGCGGTATAATTACAAACCACACCAAAAACGAGCCGAAACATATAATCGCCGTATATCTTAATCCTATGATATATCCAAGTCCGAGAATGGCTGCGCCTGTGTTTATTCCGAAATAGAGTTTTGCTTTATCGGCAACTTGCTGTCCCCATGTGCAAACCGTGCTGCTGAATGTTTCGCTCCACACGCCGAATGTTGCGACTATAAAATCGTAAAGTCCGCCAATAATTCCCGCAATTATCAGTGGTTTTGCCTGACTTCCGCCTTTTTCGCCCGAAACAAGCACCTGTGTTGTAGCCGTAGCTTCGGGAAAAGGATATTTTCCGTGCATATCTTTAACAAAATATTTGCGAAAAGGAATTAAAAACAATATTCCTAAAATACCGCCCAGCAGCGAACTCATAAATATTTGTATAAACGATACCGCCATATCGGGATATTTTGCCTGAAGAATATACAAGGCAGGCAGCGTAAAAATTGCGCCAGCAACAATCACTCCCGAACACGCTCCAATTGATTGTATTATTACGTTTTCGCCAAGAGCGTTTTTACGTTTTGTTACCGTCGAAAGTCCTACGGCGATAATTGCAATAGGTATTGCAGCCTCAAAAACCTGCCCCACCTTTAATCCTAAATAAGCCGCCGCCGCCGAAAACAAAACAGCCATCAGCAATCCCCACAAAACAGACCAAATGTTTGCTTCGGGAAATTTTTTATTTGCCGGCATTATAGGGCTGTACTCTTCGCCCTGTTTGAGTTCTGTAAAAGCATTATCAGGTAATCCGATAATTTTTTCTTCGTTATTTTCCATATCAGTTAATATTTTGAACCGCTAAATTATAAAAAAAACAGGACATTGATTAAATTTTGAAAAAAATATTTATTGGGTATTTGGTATTTGGTCGTTAGTATTTGGTCGTTGGTATTTAGTCGTTGGTATTTGGTCGTTGGTATTTGGTCGTTGGTTGTTTTGCGAGGACATAGATAAAAGCAATTACGAATTACAAATTACGAGGCACACAGATAACGCAGATTAAACAGATTTTCGCAGATAAAAATAATTACGAAATTACGAATTACGACAATAGCGTGCCATTAAGAATTAAGAATTATTTGTGAATAACAATAACTTGTTTCTTAGCTCTTGGCTCTTGCTTCTTAATTTTTAATTTTTAACTGTTAATTATTCTGATTAACTGTGTTAATTCAAAATATTTCATGTAATTTTGCGGCAAATAAAATATTAAAATTGTATATTATGAAAGCATTAAAAATTACACTAAAAGTTTTGGGGATACTCATTGTAGTATTGATACTTGCGGTTATTACTGTACCTACTTTGTTCAGAGGTAAAATAGAATCTATTGCAAAAGAAACTATCAACGAAAAGTTAAATGCTCAGGTTGATTTTAACAATCTAAGCATAACTCTTCTGAGTACTTTTCCCAACGTAACCTTGTCGATTGAAAATATTGTGGTTGCAGGTATCGACAATTTTGAAGGCGACACCTTAGCCCAAATAAAATCGGCTTCGATTGTTGTTGATGTCTGGGCGCTTATAAAAGGCAATTTTGTCGTAAAATCGGTGTCTATTGATAACCCCGACATTAAAGCTCGTTTACTTGCCGACGGCAGCGCAAACTGGAATATCATGAAACCCGACGAAACAATCGCCGAAACGCCCGAAGAAGAAGAACCGGCATCCGAATTTAAATTGAGTTTGAAAAAGTTAACCATAAAAAATGCAAATATCTTGTATGATAATCAACAAGACCAAATGTTTGCACTCGTAAAAAATCTTAATCTTAATCTGAGCGGAGAACTTTCATCGCAACACGACTTGATTACCTTGTCAACTCAATCGGAAAGCGTGAGCGTGTACAGCGGAAAATCGCCGCTTTTATCAAACATTGCGCTTGCAGTAAACGGAACATTCGATGCCGATTTCAGCAACAACACATTCACTTTGCAGGAAAACGAAATACAAATAAACAAAATGGCACTGAAAGCCGACGGAGTAATAAAAAATCTTGACGATGGCATTGACTTTGATTTAACTTACGGATTAAAAATACCATCATTAAAATCGTTGCTGGGACTGATTCCGTCAACAATAGTATCGGAAGTGAACGATATAGAAACGCAAGGCGATTTGCAGCTTAACGCCACAATGAAAGGCGTGTACAACGATAAATCAATGCCCATAATAACACTTGCTTTGAAAGTAAAAGACGGATATATAAAATATTCGGGCTTTTCGGAAGCAATAAAAAATCTCAATATCGACCTTGATATGACGTTAAATAAAAATAAAGACATGAGCAGCGTAATTACCTTATCACGATTTAGTTTTGAGGCGATAAACAGTCCGTTTATGCTTTCGGGGAAAATATTATATCCGTTTACCGACCCTGATATAAATTTTACGGCAAGCGGAAAAATAGACTTTTCGTCGTTGCGCCGTTGCCTGCCGCTTGTAAATACTTCGCTCGACGGTGCGCTTAGCGCAGATATTTCGTTTGCCGGATTGATGTCGCAAATAGAAAATAAACAATACGAAAAAGTAACCCTCAGCGGCAATCTGGCATTAAATAATTTCAAAATGAAACTTGATGGAGTAACTCCCGACATAAATATCGACAAAGCAGCGTTAACATTCAAACCTACGCTTTGCACGCTCAACTCGTTTGACGCAAAAATGGGAAAAAGCGATTTGCACCTTTCGGGATATTTTGAAAATATGTTGCCATACGTTTTCAAAGGCAGCCCGCTCAAAGGAAATCTTAACTTAAAATCAGATTTATTCGACTGTAACGAACTGATGAGCAGCAGCACAACCACCGAAAACCAATCGGCAAGCGTTTCGGATACAGGCGTAATAATTTTACCATCAAATATTGATTTTGCAATAAATGCAAACGTTAATAAACTGATTTACGACAATATAACAATGACAAACTTTGTCGGAAATATGAATATGAAAGAGGGCAAACTTAATCTCGAAAAAATATCAAGCAACACCACCGGCGGACGAATAAATATTTCGGGTTCGTACGCTGCCCAAAACACCGACAAAGCCGCTGTAAATATGAAACTTTCGCTCGACGATGTTACTGTTGACGAGGCTGCAAAAACATTTGATATATTCGGCAAATTTGCACCGATATTAAAAGAGGCAAACGGAAAAGCAAGTTTTTATCTCGATTTCAGTTCAGAATTAGATAAAAACATGAGTTTCGACTATAAAACATTAAACGCACAAGGTAATTTCAAAACCAACGATTTAAAATTAGCAGCCAGCGAAAACCTAAGCAAACTTGCGGGCTTACTTAAAATCGACAGTCTGAAAACGGTGAAAAACGTAAATCTTAATTTTGCAATCAAAAACGGTATGATAAAAGTAAATCCGTTTGATGTGAAATTAGGCAATTTTGACATGAAAATAGGCGGAGAACACGGACTTGCCAACGATTTAAACTACGATGCCGACATTGATATTCCGGCAGGAAAAATAGGCTCGGAAGTTAATAACGCATTGTCGAAATTAGGAATTTCAAACGACGGAGGCAGCGGCAAAGTAAAAGTAGGTTTGAAAATTAAGGGAACGATGACAAATCCGTCATTCGGCTTGGGATTACCTACGTATGGCACAGGAAGTTCGTCGGTTGCAGGCGGCGCAGTTGAATCACTAAAAGAAACAGCGCAAGAAACAGTGAAAACAATAGTAGATTCGGTGAAAACACAAGCAAAAGAAAAAATAGAAACAGTAATCGACTCAGCAAAAAACAAAGCAAAAGAAAAAGTTTCAAGCACCTTACTCGATTTGCTGAATAAGAAGAAATAGGTATTTGGTCGTTGGTATTTGGTATTTGGTCGTTGGTATTTGGTCGTTGGTATTTGGTCGTTGGTATTTGGTCGTTGGTATTTGGTCGTTAGTATTTGGTCGTTAGTATTTGGTCGTTGGTATTTGGTCGTTGGTATTTGGTCGTTGGTATTTGGTCGTTGGTATTTGGTCGTTTTTACGAGACACACGGATAGAAATCAATTACGAATTATCAATTACGAATTACGATGTTGCCGAATACAAAAAAGTCCGAAGGACTTAAATGTGAATAACCCCCAATTAAGCGAAGCGATTGGGGGATAAAGAACAAATACAAAAAAGTCCGAGGGACTTAAATGTGAATAACCCCCAATGAAGCGAAGCGATTGGGGGATAATTAACAAATACAAAAAAGTCCGAAGGACTTAAATGTGAATAACCCCGTATGTAGCGCAGCGGAATGCGGGGCTGAAGAACGCAAGCCAAAAAAGTGCGGAGCAAAAAGATTATCAGAACCACAACCGCTCACCCGCACGACATGTAGAAAACAATTACGAATTACGAAAATTACGAATTACGAAATTTGTAAAATATGATAGCCTATAACTTTAAAAACTTGATAACTTTACGAACTTTATACTTTAAAAACTTGATAACTTTAAAAACTTATTTATACATTTGCAACCTCATTTTTACCATCATTTCCTAATTTTTTAACACTCCGCACAAAAATTTTTGTCCTATAATTTACATTATGTT
>JAITOP010000215.1 GCA_031289895.1 Prevotellaceae bacterium | reverse complement strand
GGTGTTTTCAAAGCCGAATCATCTGCTGATTTTTTACTGCTGCAAGCGCATAAACAAACTGTAGTCATAGCAAATATTAATATTTTTTTCATGATATTTAATTTTTATATAATTTTATTCGTACAAAATTACACAAATAAATTTAAACACAATGAAATAAGTTAGAAAAAGAAAAAAATACCAAACAAAACAACAACTCCCTTAACCATACTTAGAAGTTGTTAAAATTTAAACAACCTCTTAGAAAAAAATAATAAGAAAAAATAATAAGAAAAAAATATACCTCGTTCGAACATATTTCAAATCCGCGCAAGCGTGAATATCTAAAATATTACTGATTTTATTCCCTAAAAGCAAAAAAAAGTATTGATAATCAATACTTTTTCGTGATCCGGATAGGATTCGAACCTATGACCGCCAGATTAGAAATCTGATGCTCTATCCAGCTGAGCTACCGGACCGTTTTTTCATTTTGGAACGCAAAGTTATTAATTTTACTTCAACTACAAAATTTTTTGCAAATGTTTTATTTATTTGCTCTCGTATATCGTTGTCAAAATATCGTTTATTTTTTTTGTCATACAAAAATCATTATCAGCAGTTGTGCCGTAAGAACCCGCAAAAACATTGCAAGCGGATAAACTGTTGAATATGCTATTGCCGGCGAGTCGTTGCCTGCAACATTGCTCGAATATGCAAGTACAGGCGGGTCGGTGTAACTGCCGCCGATAACGCCCATAAGCGAAAAATAATTCATTTTTAACACCAAACGTGCAATTACTGCGATTATCATTGCGGGAATAATTGTGATAAGCGCGCCCCACAACAGCCATTGCAAACCTGCGCCCGAAACAAGCGTTGCTACAAAATTTTCGCCCGCGCTGATTCCCACGCTCGACAAGAAAAGTGTAATACCAATTTCGCGCAGCATTAAATTTGCGCTTTGCGATGTGTAAGCAACCATCTTAAAATTATGACCAAATCTGCCTATAAGAATTGCAATAATCAACGAGCCGCCTGCAAGTCCGAGCTTTACGGGCATTGGTATTCCCGGAAATTTTATCGGAATACATCCAAGTAAAATACCAAGCATAATTCCCGAAAATATTGTAACTATATTTGGCGTGCGAAGTCTTTTTATCGAATTTCCCAAATATTTTGCAACATTATCTATTGCCTGCGCATCGCCTACAACAACAAGTGTATCGCCAATGCGCAAAGTAAGATTGGGATTGGCAAGCAAATTTGTTTCGGCGCGAATTACACGAGTAACGTTTACGCCGTAAATACTTCGCAATCGCAAACTTCCGAGATGTTTACCGTTAATATTTGAACGTGTGATTGTAATTTTTCGCATCTCAAAATTTTCGTCCGATGATAGTGTATTCCAATCAATAGTTTCGGCTTTTTTACCTATAAATGCTGTAATAATGTCAACATCTACGCCCGAAACGGCAAGTAATATTTTGTCGCCTTGCTGTAAAATACTTTCGGATGTGGGAAGTTGCAATTTTCCGTTAGTAAATATTCGCGATATGATAAATTTTTTATCAAACAATTTCGCGATTTCTAAAATTGATTTTCCAAATATTGCAGGATTATTTATTTCGAGAGTTAGCAATTTTGGTTGTTGAATATCAGAATATTTATTGTTTTGCAACGATTCGTTTTCTTTGTCAAGTTTGATTTTGAAAAAATATCTTAAGGCAAGCAATGCTGTGATTACACCTATAACTCCTATCGGATAAGCAATTGCATAGCCTATCGCAATAGGGTCGGTGCTGCCCGCCTGCTCAAGTGCCGATTGCGCTGCGCCAAGTCCGGGCGTATTGGTAACTGCGCCCGAAAGAACTCCAACCATCATCGGCATCGAAATATTTCCGGCAAGATAAAATATTGTAAGCGCAACAAAAATATTTAAAATGATAGTTGCACAAGTCAATAAATTCATTTGCAAACCGTCTTTTTTGAATGATGAAAAAAATCCGGGTCCAACTTGCAAACCTATAAAAAAAACAAACAGTATCAAACCGAAATCTTTAACAAATGCTAATATTTCGGGATTTACGGTAAATCCAAAATGCCCTGCGGCGATACCAACAAAAAGCACAAAAGTAACGCCAAGCGATACTCCGAAAAATTTAATTTTTCCAAGTAAAAACCCAAATGAAATTACTGCTGCAAATATAAAAATTGAGTGAGCAATAGAATTACCCCACAATAAATTTTCTAACCAATCCATAAATTTTCTAAAATATTTTAAAGCACAAAGGTACAAAATCTATTACTAATTGCGAATTTAGTGATGAAAAATAAACAAATTATAACAGATGACAAAAAAAACCCGAATAGGGATTATATGTTGGTAGAAATGAACAAATTCCTCGTTGTTCGCCCCCATTCGGGGTCGGATGTGATGTGTGGACATTCATTTTCTATAAACATTTGAATCCTAATGAATTCAGTCCATCTTTTATAAGTTATTTATTTTTTGTTATTTAGTCTTAGATTTTTGATATTTCCGGATAAAAAATATCGGAGTTAAAATATTTTATTAATTTTGTTGAAAATTTATATTTAAGTTTTATGAAATTTGGAATTAAACAAAAAATCACTGTTTTTGACCTGATATTTATTGTGTTATTTGTATTAATGTTGCTAATGTCTCTGATATTTAATGACATTAAAATTATTGCTGTGCTAATAATTACATTTTTGGTAGGCGCAAATATACGTGATTATTATAAGAAAAAAACGAAAAAAATATGAGAAAAAATACGATAATATTGTGTTTGATTATATCTTGTTTGTTTGTTGTAATCGGGGCTATTTTAAAATTAAATCATTTTTTTAGTTTTGGAAATATTTTGATGATTTTAGGTATAATAACATTTGTAATTTCTATATGGTTATTATGCTCTTTTAAACCAAAGAATAAAAAGCAGCAAGAAAACATATAATTTGAAAAATAATTTTAAGTGTGGTGTGCAAATTTTTATACACCACACTTTTTTGTTTACGTTCTTATATTCCACCAATCGTAATTCGTAATTTCGTAATTCGTAATTGAAAAAACATTACTTCTTCCAAATCAAAACACCCCCATCTGTTTCTGTAATTTTGCCGGTATCCAAGAGCCAGCGCACAACTTTTATTGTTTTTTGGGGCGAGATGTTTATTTTGTCAACAATTTCCGCAAGTTTTAATTCGTTGTTTGCTATTTGTTGTTTTAGTTGTTCTACTATCAGGTCAAACTCGTATGCGCTTAGGTCGAGTTCGTTGCGGGTTTTGCATATATCGCATTGTCCGCAGCGGTAATTGTTGTTTTCGCCAAAGTAGGAGAGGAGAATCTGGCTGCGGCATTTGGTTGTAGAGGTTGCATAATTTATCATTGCATCCATTCGGTTTTTGTAACGTTCTTTTAGAAATTTATAATTTTCGGGCGAAATTCTTACGTTTGCCTCTTCAAGTCGGTTTTCGGTTAAAATTAGCAGTGGCGTGCGTTTTTGAGGAATATATGAAATCAGTTTATTTCGGCTTAATTCGATAAGATATTTTTTTATAATATCAGGGGTTGTATTTCCGAATTTTGCAAGATATGCTTCGTCAATATTTGTATAATTTGTAAACAGTCCTGTGTACGCCCGCAAAATAAGTTTTATGAACGAATCCAATTCTTTGCTTTTC
The DNA here is from genome assembly GCA_031289895.1 of Prevotellaceae bacterium. Classification (GTDB taxonomy): domain Bacteria; phylum Bacteroidota; class Bacteroidia; order Bacteroidales; family UBA932; genus JAIRKV01. The sequence continues at coordinate 4,422 of JAITOP010000215.1, read as the reverse complement.
ACCTGAATTTTATATAATTCATCGCGATTTACGATAAACATCACTCGTGATGGCGAATTTAATTCATCGGTTATTTGCAAATAATTTTCATGTTCAAGAATTTTCAATGCGCTTAACGCCGTCAGCGAATATATTCGTGCATGAGTTGAAAATTCTATCAGATTAAAATCGAAAACTATACCTTTGCCTTCGCCGTAAGCCACGCCCATGTACGAACACACCGATTGATAAACTTCTTTTACTGTTTCTACGGGCGGAAAAGCAATTCTGAATTGTTGCTCAAATTTCACTTTATCGCTATTGTTGTAAAGCAATACGGCGTAGGCTTTTTTGCCATCGCGACCAACGCGACCTGCCTCTTGAAAATACGCTTCAAGCGAATCGGGCAAATCCAAATGCACAACAAACCGCACATCCGATTTGTCAATTCCCATGCCGAATGCGTTGGTTGCAACTATCACCTGTATTTTTCCCGATTTCCACCAATCTTGCTTGAGCGAACGAATTTCAGACGAAAGTCCTGCATGATAAAAATCAGCATTAATACCGATTGATTTTAAATATTCCGATATTTCTTTTGTCTTTTTACGATTTCGCACATACACAATTCCCGAACCGCGAACAGTTTCGGTAATTTTACGCAGATATTGTTGTTTATCTTCGACTGTGCGCACGATGTATGATAAATTTTTACGTTCAAAACTTTTTTGCAATACATTTTTTTTTCGGAAATGCAATTTATCCATAATATCGCCAACCACTTCGGGCGTTGCGGTGGCTGTGAGCGCAAGTACGGGAATGTCAGGTAAAATATCGCGAATTTCGGCAATTTTCAAATACGGCGGGCGAAAATCATATCCCCATTGCGATATACAATGCGATTCATCTATTGCAATAAGATTTACGTTCATGCGCTCGATGTAATTTCGTATTTTTGTTGTCATCAAACGTTCGGGCGAGAGATACAGAAATTTATAATTGCCAAACAAAGCATTATCTAATGTTATATCAATTTCGCGGGCAGTCATTCCCGAATGTATTGCAAGCGCAGCAATACGGCGGGCTTTGAGATTTTCGACTTGGTCTTTCATTAACGCAATCAGCGGAGTAACAACAATACAAATTCCTTCTTTTGCAAGCGCAGGAACTTGAAAAGTTATAGATTTTCCGCCGCCTGTGGGCATAAGCGCAAGAGTATCGTTTCCGTCATAAACCGATGTAATGATTTCTTCCTGTAACGGACGAAACTGGGAAAATCCCCAATACTCGAATAATATTTTTTGAAAAAAAGTCAAAAATAATAGTGGTTAATTGTTAATGATTAAAATATAGTGGTTAGTGATTAAAAATATAGTGATTAATGGTTAGTGATTAATGATTAATCATTTAATTACAAAGTTTTTTTAACAACTCAACAAACTAACAACTCAACAACTTAACAAATTAACAACTAATCATTAATCACTAACCATTATCTCTATTTAATTTCTTTCAGAATATTTAGCAGCAACAGCCAAAATTTTTGTGTTGATGCGATATCCAAACGCTCGTCGGGCGAATGAACGCTGCGAAGTGTTGGTCCAAACGAAATCATATCTAATTTAGGATATTTTTCGAGGAACAAGCCACATTCCAAACCTGCGTGTATTGCTTTAACAAGCGGTTTTTTCTCGAATGTTTTTTCGTAAACATTTTCGGCAATTGTAAGTATTGGCGAATTGGGATTTGGTATCCATCCCGGATAGCCGTCGCCTTGCCAAACTTCTGCATTCACAAGTCTAAAACATGCGGCAACACGTGTGCAGGCATCGTCTTTTGAAGTATTCACTGCGCTGCGCTGACTTGTTGAAATCGTTATATGCGTGCCGTCCATTTTTACTGCTGCAAGATTTGTTGATGTTTCAACAAAATTCGGAATTTCGCGCGACATTGCCAAAACGCCGTGCGGACAAGCATACAGGCAATTCAGCAAGGCAAATTTTGCTTTGCTGTCGATTACTTTTGCGGGCTTTTCGGTTTCCTGCAAACTTACCGACATATCAGGCTCGGTGCTGCGATATTCGTAGCGCACATCTTTTTCGTATTTTTCAACATATTGTTTAAAATCATTAACTTTTTCGGGAGCAACTACAACAATAGCGTAAGCCTCACGTGCAATGGCGTTGCGAAGATTTCCGCCATCAAATTTATTTATTTCGATGTTATCAAAAAACGGATACAGCAATCGGTTGAGAACTTTGTTTGCGCAGGCAAGACCTTTGTTAATATCGTCTCCGCTATGCCCGCCTTTCAAACCTTTTACATCAACGCGAAACGCAGTACCTTCGGGCGAAACAACTTCGGAATAAGCAATTTTTCCCAAAGTATCGCGACCGCCGGCACAGCCTATAAAAATTTCGCCTTCGTCTTCCGAATCGAGATTTATAAGTACGTCGCCTGTAATAAAGTTAGATTCCAGTTCGGATGCGCCTGTGAGTCCCGTTTCTTCGTCAACGGTGAACAGACATTCCAGATTTCCGTGTTCAATATCTTCCGAAGCGAGTATTGCAAGTTCGGCAGCCATTCCAATTCCGCAATCCGCGCCAAGCGTAGTGCCTCTGGCTTTAACCCAGTTGCCGTCGATATAAGCCTGAATGGCATCGTTATCAAAATCGAAAATCACATCGCTGTTTTTTTCGCAAACCATATCAACATGGCTTTGCAAAACAACAGTCGGCAGATTTTCTTTGCCTGCGGTGGCAGGTTTACTTATCAGCACATTTCCCGCTTTGTCGGATTTGGCTTGAAGATTGTATTTTTTTGCAAAATCAAGCAAATATGCAATAATTTTTCCCTCTTTCTTCGATGGACGGGGAATTTGAAGTATTTGGTCAAAAAATTTGAACACTATATAAGGTTCAAGGTCGCTAATATTCATACTATTTTTATTTTAAAATTATACAAAAATAATATTTTTTTCGGATAAAGAGGCGAAAAAAATTAAAAATTAAAAATTAAGAATTATTCGGTATGCCGTATTCCGTAATCAGTATTCCGTATTCCGTATTTAGTCGTTAGTATTTAGTCGTTAGTCATTCTTAATTTTTAATTTTTAATTTTTAATTTTTAATTTTTAATTCTAAAGTCATTAGTCATTCTTAATTTTTAATTTTTAATTCTTAATTCTAAAGTTAATCATTATTATTTTATCGGTGTGCTTCGCAATTAGCGATATTGCCCCGACAAATTTTTTACGTTTTCGCTCCGCGCGATATTGCAAACTACGGAAAGTTTACGTTTTCGCTCCAAGCGAAAGTGCAAACTGCGGAAAGTTTACGTTTTCGCTCCGCGCGATATTGCAAACTGCGGAGAGTTTACGTTTTCGCTCCAAGCGAAAGTGCAAACTGCGGAGAGTTTACGTTTTCGCTCCAAGCGAAAGTGCATTCACTACTCAGTATTCCGTATTCCGTATTCAGTACTCAGTACTCAGTACTCAGTATTCCGTTTCACCGACTTACAACTTATGACTTTAGAATTAAAAATTAAAAATTAAGAATTAAAAATTAAAAATGACCAATGACCAACGACTAACGACTAACGACTTATGACTTACGACTGTAATAAATAAATTTCTTTTTTTGCGGCTTTCAGTGTATTTTTTAGTAGTGATACGCGGGTCATTGGTCCTACGCCGCCGGGTACGGGTGTGATGTACGAGCATTTTGGCGCAACTTCATCGAATTTCACATCGCCTAAAAGTTTATATTTTCCGCTTTCGGTTTTTATGCGGGTAATTCCTACGTCTATAACTACCGCGCCGTTTTTCACCATATCGGCTTTTAGAAATTCGGCAACGCCAAGCGCAGCAATAATTATATCGGCAGCGGCGCAAATTTCGTTGAGATTTTTTGTGCGGCTGTGGCAAATTGTTACAGTGCAATCGCCCGGAGTTGCCCGTTGCGACAAAAGGTTTGCAACAGGTCGCCCCACAATATTACTGCGACCGATAACCACGCAGTTTTTTCCCGAAGTTTCGATATTATATCTTGCCAAAAGTTCAATAATTCCGTCGGGAGTAGCCGAAATGTAAGTTGGCAGTCCCAACATAAGTCTGCCCACGTTTTGCGGATGAAATCCATCAACATCTTTTTTGTAATCTATTGCAAGCAAAACGTTGTTTTCGGAAATATGACGAGGCAGCGGCAACTGCACAATAAGTCCGTCAATACCGCTGTCGGCATTAATTTCTTTGATTTTAGCTATCAATTCGTTTTCGCCGGTTTGCTCATTAAATCTAAATATTTTTGATGTAAAACCCACTTCGCAGCAATCTTTTTCTTTGCTGTTAACATAAGTTTCGCTTGCAGGGTCGTTGCCTACAAGTATTGCTGCCAAACAGGGAGCGCGATGTCCGGCTGCAATAATTTCTTTCACTTGGTTTGC
>JAITOP010000185.1 GCA_031289895.1 Prevotellaceae bacterium | reverse complement strand
CAGGTGGAGCTGCCGCTGCTCTACAACAACACGGTGTCCGACAAACAGCGCCGCGAACGCGCCGAACAAGCCTTGGAGCAGGTGGGTTTGAAAGACCGCATGAACCATACGCCCAACCAAATGTCCGGCGGTCAGCAACAGCGCGTAGCCATTGCCCGCGCCCTCGCAGGCGACCCCGTCATGCTGCTTGCCGACGAAGCCACGGGAAACCTCGATACGCGAACGTCCTACGAAATCATGTGCCTCTTTCAGGAACTGCACGGCAAAGGGAAAAGCATTGTTTTTGTCACCCACGAGCCGGATATCGCCACGTTTACGGAACGCACGATTTTGTTGAACGACGGACTTATTGTGAAAGACGTGGCGGTGGAAACCAAATCGGCACGTGAAATGCTTGAATCAATTACGAATTAAAAATTACGAATTACGAAATCTCTCTTGCAACTCTTCCATTCGTTTCAAAAGTTTGTCAAACGATAGCGAATCGCCGTAAATCATTGTGTTTTGCATCTTTTCGTAATCCTGCCTCCAATCGTTAATTACTTGTGGTGGCGGAATAAGGCAGATATTTCGGCGAATGTCCTGTGCGTAATCCACACCGGTTACTCGGGTAAATACTTCTCTGTGGTGGTGTATTGCGTTCCAAAGTTCATCATTGACAATGGCTTGGATTGCAAAATTCTTATTCATCATTTTCTCCAAATCGTAAAAATGACGAGATTTTCTGTCGGCTGTCATATCGCCGTTGCCTGTAAAAATTTCGTGAAGCAGAAACACTTTTTCTAAAAATGTCTTTTCGGGAACGGCAGTAATAATATTCGGATTAACAAGCGACGTATCAATATTATAATTCTCTGAAATCAAACTTTGTACAGAATTCGCTGTTGTCGGTTCAATCAACGACCGTGCCCCGATTTCCAACACAATTTCAGACGGTAAATAACCCAAATTATCAAACAGCGACTTGTAATGTACAAAAATTTTACGTGGTTCGGGATAAGTTTTGTCGCCTTCGTCATCAGGTTCGGGTTCTACTGTGCACAAATTTTGTATTCCATATTGATTAATAGAATTTTGTAGCGTATTACAAAAATCTTCCTTTACAAAAATCGAGGATTGTTTGCGCAATTTTTTGATTTGTTTTATGGTTAAATCGCCTTCCAAATCAAATTGTTGCCTGTCAATGGCTAAATCAATATCTTCGCTGAAACGTTCAATCACACGCCAAACCTTACTCAACGAAGTGCCGCCTTTGAAAACCAAATTATCAGCAAATGGCAAGGAAAAAATGATTTGCAAAATGGTTGTTACCCACAGGTCTTTTTCGATTGCCTGCGGAGGAAGACTGATTTTATCGGCTGTCAGTTCGATAATTTTTATTTGGCGCCCGTTTGTAAGCTTAAAAAAACTACTCATATAATTTCTTTATTAAAGATTTAATCCACGCGGGCATCAAGTTGATATCTTGCAATATATCTTCTTTGGATACTTTTTGAATCACATATTTTATTCTGTCCAAATGTTCCCGTGTTACCCTGTCTTTTGTTATTTCTTTTAAGGCAAAAACTACGAGCATTGCTAAATCATTTTTAAAAGCAAGGTTTTTTGGGGCAGTATGCTTAAAAAGTATTCCTTTGCCTTTACCTATTTTTATTCGACGCGGGCTGCCGTCTGTCAAATAAACAATATTCATCGGAACTTGAGTAGATAATCCCAAGCGATTGAGGGCGTAAAGTCCCGTGGGAGCAATACGGGCTTTATCCTTTTTGGCAATATTTTTTGCAACAGTGTCTAACGAGGGATACAGCAAGCCTAATTCCTTGTCTATTTTTGGGTACAAATAAATGCCTGCCGAAAGTCGTACTATCATTCCATTTTGGCACAAACGCGACAAAGCATGACGTACTGCATAATGCGTACCATACAGAGAAAAGTCGTTGGCAAAAATTATTTTTCCGCGACCTTTTTTCTTTATTAGTTCTTCTATCTTATTATGAGTTGATTGCATAATATTTTTTTGCATTATTTTGGCACACATTTACGCTAAAAATGTGCCAAAGTTTGGCACAAAAATACGCATTTTTTTGACAAAACAAATAAATTATTTTGGAATAAATATAGCATAAATGTGTTCCATAAATCCGAAGGCAAAAAATATTCTTTACACCTCCGCATTTTTTATTTTTATAAGCATTTCATTATCAGTACTTTTTCTTATGTTTTATTCTAAATTTTGTCTCGAAAACAATGTTTTTTCTCGACATTTTCCGAATAAAAAGGTATAGATTTTTCGCAATAAAAAAACAAATATTTTTTAATAGAGTTCAAGCAAAAAAATCTATCCATTTAAAATATTTCTCCATTCATTTGTCTTCAAAAGTAGATAGCAATTTTAAAAATCAATTACGAATTAAAAATTACGAAAGAACGTTCGCCGTTAGTCAATCACGAATTTAGGGAACAGAAGAAAAATGGTTACCTTTAAGTTCGTTCTTTCACAAAATCTTCAAACTGCTCCTTTGTTAAACTGTTTTCTTGTCCATTTGCGTATTGCGTAATTTGCCAAACTTCGCCGTCTAAAACAGGCAGGTAAAACACCTGATTTGTAATTAACGAGGCTTGTTTATAGCAGTTTTT
>JAITOP010000096.1 GCA_031289895.1 Prevotellaceae bacterium | reverse complement strand
AAAATAGGCAACGAATACGATAGAATAGTTTTTTGCTATGCAGATGTAGAAATTGATTTATTCAATAATTTTACAAACAAGAGCGTTTATAGCGATGAATTTTCGCAAAAAGGAGGCTCTACAACATTCGACAGAGCAGGACGCGAGGCTTTTGAGGAAGCGGCATCGGGCATTGCGGAAAAAATAATGAATTGGATAAAAAATTGAAAGATACAGAATGTTAGATTGAATTTATGATTTAGCTGTAAATTTTGCAGAGGCAAAAGTATGTTATTTTCTATTTGTCATTTTGCGTGTCGTGCGGGTGAACTGTTGTGGTTCTGATAATCTTTTTGCTCCGCACTTTTTTCGTTGCGTTCTTTCATTCATTCATCCCCCAATCGCTACGCTTCATTGGGGGTTATTCATATTCAAGTCCTTCGGACTTTTTTGGTATTCTGCAAACTTCGTAATTTGTAATTGATGCTATCTGTGTAAATCTGTCGTATCTGTGTAATCTGTGTGTTTTTTAGTTTGTAATTTTCATAATTCATGCGAATCAAGAGTTGAAAATTATAAAATCAGGTTTATTTTAGGTTATTGATTATTAAATAATTATTGCGTTAAATTTAGTTAAATTATTTGTTTAATTCATTAATAATAAGTATCTTAGAGGATTATTTATGACAAATTTTTTACTTTATGATTCACAAAGAAAAAGCACTTAAATTAATCGCTATATACCTGTATATTAGCGATTTGTACGAAAAAGAACTTAAGTATCAATATCAAAGATTCAGCAACAATGCTAATCCGCAATTTACGGACATTGAAGTCTTAACAATTTATGTTTTTGTTGTTAGCCAACAGCACTATAAAACCGTCAAAGACATTTACAACTTTACCAAAGATTTTTTGTTATCTTGGTTTCCAAAATTGCCTTCATATCAGCAATTTGACTATCGACTTAACAAATTGTCCGCCGTTTGGCAAAAACTGTCTCAAATGCTGCTATCTTCTTTTGTACCTTCGGATTGCGATTTTAACATTTCTGTCGTTGACTCGTTCCCAATAGTAATGTGTAAGGGCAAAAACAGAGCCGGCAAAGTGGCGAGGGAGGTTGCCGACAAAGGTTATTGTTCAACGAAAAACTTATATTATTTTGGACTTAAATTACATAATTTTGGATTTAGGAGAAAAGGAACGATTCCTTATCCCGAATTGCTGGTGCTCTCGCCTGCATCTGCCAACGATTGCACGATTTTTAAACAGGAATTTGACTTGTTTATTTTCAACAAAACTATTTTTGCCGATAAAATCTACATTGATGAAGATTTTTTTAACGACAGGAAACAATCTCAAAATTATCAGGTACTTACACCTGTCAAACTTGTCAAAGGCGAGCCGGAATGCCTGAGGAAGAGGGATAAGGCTGCTAATGACCTCTTTTCAAGAGCTGTATCTTCGGTTCGACAACCTATTGAATCGTTTTTCAATTGGATCAACGAAAAAACTGATATTCAAACGGCTTCAAAAGTGCGTTCTACTGCCTCGTTACTCGTGCATGTGTTCGCTAAAATCGTTGCCGCTTTCATTTATCTTATTTTTTAACTCTTGATTCGCATAATTCATAATTGACTGCGTGCCAAAAATTCTTAATTCTTAATTTTTAATTCTTCAAAATTAATCATCTTCAGCAGATACTTCGTCGCCGTCTAAATTGTATTCAAATCTGTAATGCGCATATCTATCGCTTTCTGCTTGTAATCTAATGGAGATATAGTATTCTTGCCATCCAAGATTTTCAGGCGCATAGATAGATGCCTTCTCCAAAATAAATTTTTTACTCTTTTCTTTTGAAACTTTTTCTATGGATTTTTGTAGCAATTCGCCTACTTTTCCCAAATTACATTTGTCTTTCAATTGAAACATAAAATCGGCGGGGCTGGCATCTCCTTGAATAGAAAAAGTCATCCAATCTTTGTGTACCCATTTCACTCCATAGTCAGGGTCATTGAACGAACAGAGTTTCAGTTTTTTTTCGTCAGGATTATCGGTAACTTCAACCTTAAATAACAGATTTTCTTTTTTGGTTTCAGTTGCGGGACTGTATTCAACTGAAATGTAATGGTAGTAGGCATCTGTGCCAAACTCTCTGATTACTTCATCTTGAATTTTTCCAAAGCCTGCTGCATCGTGTGTGTATTGCGAAGTATCTGTATTTGTTTTTGTTCCACACGAAAATACAAAAAATAAACTAATGTAAATAGCTGATAAATAAATTGTTTTTTTCATTTTTTTATAAATTTTAAAAGTTTGATTTATTAATATTTAATTTTTCTTTTTTATTGTTGTTTTTGTTTCTTTCTTCGGTTTTTCAACTTTTGCTGCAACTTTTTTTGCTGTTGTTGCCGATTTTTTAACCGTTGTTTTTTTCTTTGCCGCAGTTTCTTTTTTTGGCTTTTCGGCAAGAGTTTTCGTCGTTTTTGCTGCTGTTTTTTTAGCGGGCGTTACGGTTTTTTTTGCTGTCGGCTTTTTTGTCGTTTTCGTATTTTCAAGTGCTTGATTTACCAAAATTTCAAAATCGCTAACCACGTTCATATAATTTATAAATGCGTCGTATGGAGTGTCATACGGATTAAAATAAATGTGAACATCGCCATCCGAAAACCATTTTGTGCACATATAGTAAAAATGGTCGCTTGTTTGCAGCGAACGCCATGTTTTTATCAAATCCTGATTTTTTGTTTGCAATACTTTTTCGCCTATTTCGTAAATTTTTGAATAGGCTTCGTCTTGCATTTCGTTGCCGAGCCACGCGCTTAAATCACGTTCTTCGTCAGCCCACGAAATTGGATATTGTGCGTGTATTGGCGAAATCGGCTGATGTTTTTCCGCCACTTCGCTTGGTGTGTGAAATTCAAAATCGCCGCTTGCAAAAATGCGGTTAGGCAATTCGCGCAAAAATTCAAAAATTCCTGTTTCTTTGCTTTGATGTTCGCCAAAGGTTTCGTAATCCATAAATAAATTTACAATTTCGTCTTTTTTGTCGATATTATTAAGCCAAACTGCATATTTTTCGGCAGTTAGCGGATAGTCTTCCCAATTTCTGTCGGAAAAACGAAATGCAATATCATCGCTTAAGCGGAAATTTTTGAGCAATATTTTCAATCGCGGTTCGATAGCGTTGGTATATAAAAAGTTAGGACTGCGCCAACCGAGAATATGTTTTGCTCCTTCGGTAAGCATTGCTTTAAAGCCCATATCTGCAACACGTTTGCCTATGTCATCTGAATAAATAAGCTCGGTATTGCGAAATACGGTAGGGCGTTGTCCGAAATGTTTATGTATCAGATTGGTTTGCAACTTAACCTGCTCTTCAAATTCATTACTGTTTTGCAGTGATGCAAGCGAGTGCGAATAGGTTTCGCCTAAAAACTCTACACAGCCTGTTTTTGCAAGTTTTTTGAAACTTTCGATAACTTCGGGAGCGTATTGCTCTAATTGCTCAATCACAATTCCCGACAGCGAATATGCAATTTTGAATTGTTTTCCATACGTTTTTATCAATTCAAGCATAAGCTGATTTGCAGGCAGATAGCATTTTTCAGCAATCTTGCGCAGTATTGATTTATTAAGAAATTCATCATCATAAAAATGATATTTTCCTATATCGAAAAAACGATATCTATTTAACCTGAACGGTTGGTGAACCTGAAAATATAAACAAATTGTTCTCATACGTTTTTTATTTTGAGTGTTTATAATCTTGTTTTTATATTATTATTTTTATATTTTATTTGCGACTTGGTCGTATATTTTTCTTATTTTAACGGCTGCATTTTCCCATTTCAGCGAGTTTACTTCGGCTTGTCCGTTTTTTACAAAGAACTTTGACAGTGATGGATATGTAACAAGTCCGTACATCAAATCTGCCATTGCATCAACATCCCAAAAGTCAACTTTTATTGCGTATTTCAGCACTTCGCTCACTCCCGATTGTTTTGATATGATTACAGGTATATTCGAGCGCATCGCTTCGAGTGGCGAAATTCCAAACGGCTCTGATACCGAAGGCATTACGTAAACATCGCTCAATGCAAACATTTGTTGTACTTCGTCGCCTTTCAAAAAGCCTGTAAAGTGAAAACGTGTTCCCATTCCGAGTTTTGCAACGCGGCGCACCATTTTTTTCATCATATCGCCGCTGCCTGCCATTACAAAACGCACATTGTTACAGCGTTCCAAAACTTTGTAGGCTGCTTCGATAAAATATTCGGGACCTTTTTGATATGTAATTCTGCCCAAAAATGTTATCACTTTATCGTTAACGTTGCGTTCGGCTGCTATTTCTTCACGTCCCTGAAAATCAACGGCATTGTGAACCGTTACAACCTTTTTAGGGTCAATTCCGTATTTATTGATAACGATGTTGCGTGTGAGATTGCTTACTGTAATTACTTTGTCGGCATATTCCATACCTTGTTTTTCGATATTGAAAACATTGGGATTTACGTTTTCGCCGGTACGGTCAAATTCGGTTGCATGTACGTGTACAACAAGCGGTTTGTTCGACACTCGTTTTGCCATTATTCCTGCCGCATAAGTCAGCCAGTCGTGTGCATGAATAACGTCAAACTCGTTGTTATTGGCTATTGTGGCGGCAACAAGGGCGTAGCGTGCAACTTCTTCCATAAGATTTGCGCCGTATTTGCCTGTGAAATTGTACTTATGGCGAAAAATATCTTTGTGCTTTTCAATATTTTCTACTGTTTCGAGAGATGCGCAAAGGTTAAATTCTTTTTCGTCAACATAAGGAACAAGTGTTGAATCTATTTGTATAAACGAGATATTTCCCCATAATTTTTCGAGTTCAATTTGTGTTCCTACGGTTTCAACATCGCTTGCATTTACAAAGCGTGCGGCGTTTGTGTCTTCGTCGCCGTATGCTTTTGGAACGACAAATAATATTTCGGTATCGGTTTTTACCAAGCCCTTAGTAAGTCCGTAACAAGCTGTTCCTAAGCCTCCCGATATGTGCGGCGGAAATTCCCAACCAAACATTAATATTTTCATAGACTTATTATTATATTATACATTTTATTTATTTCGTTCATATTTTATTTTAATAATTTTCTATTTTCCACATCGTGCAACACGTTCATTTGCTGAATGGCAACCTGATTTAGTTTTATCAGCCGTTCACGTTGCGGAAGTCCTTCATTGATAAAAACGGCATTCAAATTTTCCATATTTGTTGTCTGAACCTTGATTTTCGGGATTTTAATGATTGACATGATTTTAATAATCAAGGAAATCAAATTAATCTTACTAAAATCACGGTTCAGACAATTTGCGTTGGTATGAATATGGTAATTGATTTTAGCCAACTCGCGTTTTGCCGACCATCCTAAGGTTTTTTGTTCTTCCTCTTTGAGACGCTGAAATTCTTTAAGTAAATATAATTTGAATTGAGGAGA
>JAITOP010000080.1 GCA_031289895.1 Prevotellaceae bacterium | reverse complement strand
AAGAACTGTTTGGAATAGCAGAATAGTTTTATTATGAATGAAATACTGAAATTCAGCAATGTAGAAGAAAAAATCATTATCTTACGTAATGAAAAAGTAATTATTGATAGCGATGTTGCGGAACTTTATGGAGTGGAAACAAAAAAAATAAATCAAGCCGTAAAGAATAATCCCGATAAATTTCCCGAAGGATATTTTTTTGAATTGTATAATGCTGAAAAACAGTATGTGGTCAAAAATTTCGACCACCTTGTCAATCTCAAATTTTCAACAGTATCGCCAAAAGCATTTACCGAAAAAGGTTTGTATATGTTGGCAACTATTCTTAAAAGTCCTCAAGCCACACAAACAACCATTGAAATTGTCGAAACTTTTGCTAAAATTCGTGAATTATCACGCACGGTAGCTGAATTATCGGAAACAACTGAGGATTTTCAACAAAAATCTCTTATGCAAAAAAGCGGAGAAATTATTGCCGACATATTAGCGGATGACATAAAAACAACCGATACGGAAACAAGTATAGAGTTGAATTTAGCCATTCTGAAATTTAAACACATTATAAGAAAAATAAATAAATAATGGACGGCGGACAAATAACAATAAAAAAAGTATCTGGGAAACGAGAATTAAAAAAATTCATCCTTTTTCCTTTTAAATTATACAAAAATAACAAATTTTGGATTCCGCCGTTAATTTCGGACGAAATTAAAACACTTACAAACACTAATCCCGCTCTCGAATTTTGCGATTTGGAAATGTGGCTCGCATACAAAAACAATCAAATTGTTGGTCGCATTGCAGGAATTATAAACAACAGAGCAAATCAAACTTGGAACAAAAAAGATGTACGCTTTGGCTGGGTCGATTTTATTGACGATACGGATGTTTCGCGTTTGCTTTTCGATACGCTTGCCGACTGGGCAAAAAACAATGGAATGACAAGCATTTGCGGACCTCTCGGCTTTACCGATATGGATTACGAAGGAACGTTGATTGAAGGTTTCGACGAACTTTCTACCATGTCAACAATTTATAATTATCAGTACTATGCAAATCATTTGCAATTATTGGGCTTTGAAAAAGATGTAGATTGGGTTGAATATAAAATATTTATTCCAAAATCTATTCCCGAAAAACATAACCGCATAAGCCAAATAGTACAACAAAAATTTGATTTGAAAATTAAAAAATACACCAGCGCAAAAAAACTTGTTGCAGACTACGGACAAGCAATTTTCGACCTTGTAAACGAAGCCTACGCCCCGCTTTACGGTTATGTTCCACTCACACAAAAGCAAATTGATTTCTACATAAAAGCGTATTTGCCAATGGTAAATCTGAAAATGGTAACGCTCATCACCAACAATGCCGGAACTCTTTTGGGTGTTGGCATTTCGATACCATCGCTGGCTTTGGCTTTGCAAAAATCAAAAGGACGGATATTTCCGTTTGGATGGTATCATTTGTTGAAAGCATTAGGTTGTAAAAACAATAAAGTTCTTGATTTGCTTATAGTTGCAATAAAACCCGAATATCAAAGCAAAGGTGTAAACGCATTACTTTTTTCCGATTTAATTCCTGTTTATCAGCAACTTGGATTTGAATATGCCGAAAGCAATCCCGAACTGGAAATAAACGAAAAAGTACAAAGCCAATGGGAATACTTTGAAACCCAGCAACATAAACGCCGCCGCGCATATACTAAAAAAATCTGAAAGGGATTTTTATCCAAAATTCAGATTTTTTAACCACAAAGTTCGCAAAGTTTTTTATATCAATGAAATCTTCACAATTAACTTCTCTAACTTCCTTTAACTTCTTGGCTATTGGTTCTTGGTTCTTGCTTCTTAACAAGTTTTTATTCTTTGTATTTATCTATAAATTCTTTAAGGGCAGCCCAATAACCCGAAGTTCTATCAACTCCTTCGAGAGAAAAAAAGCAAATTCCTTTTGAACCTCCTTTTGTTGCATAGCCAACCATTTCTTCAATTCTGTCGGCAGGAACATGTCCCACAAACAAACCCGAACATAAATATCCTTTGCATTTATTTGCAGCCATTTCTTCAACGCCTTCGCGAGTTGCGGTTTCAATCCAAGAGTCTTCGGCATTATAAAATTTGTGATATATCATTGGAAAAATTACGTCTAATTCCGTAAAGTTAGACCAATCCTGACGTACAAGTTTTCGCGATTCTGCGGGCGATGCAAAAACTGCCGCCGTTGCAATTTTTCCATAACGATGAATTTCGTCGGCAAGAGCATTTGTTATATGTGATACTGCATCCCAGCGATATTGCATCCATTCGGCATTTTCGGTGGGGTCGTCGAGTTGCAGCGGGTCAATTCCGGTTTGCGCTTTAAAATTTGCTCTACAAACTTCGCAATAACAATGGTCCCATTGCGGATACACTCTGTCCTGCACCACTCCGCGTGATTCTTGCAATCCATAAGGTAATATTGCATCCGGATAACGAATAAAATCAAGATGAACGCCTGCAATACCGTCAATTTGCGCCAATTCTGCAACTCTGTTTTTCAGATATTCCAACACTTCGGGACGCGACGGGCAAAGCCAGCGATAATGTTCGCGATTATAAAGTTTTATGTCTAAACATGAGTTGCCTTCTGCATTTACCTGATACCAATCGGGATGGGCGGCACGCAGATTTTTTTCGCATCTGTTTGTTGTCCATATCCATGCATGAAGTTCGATGTTATATTTTTTTGAATATGGCAATGCGGTTTCAATCATTTTTATAGCCTCATAATCAACAAAATCTGATGTATTTGCAGAATCAACTTTGGGATAACCGCCGTGAACCTGCAAAATTATAGCATCAACGCCTGTTTCTTTTGCTTTGCTGAAATAATACTCCCATTGTTCTGATTCCGACATCATTGTGTCTGACAAATGTTTTGTGCTTAATGTAGGTCCCGCATACCAAGCCCATACTTTTGTGTTTTCTTCGATTTGTTTTTCTTTGCACGAATTAAAGAAAACAGAAAGAGTTATTAAAACTCCAAGATATTTTATAAACGATTTCATAATATATTATTTAATTGTTTTATAACGAATTGCCCGACTTTTGATAGTCGAGCAATCCGAATAATTTAATTTTTGACAAAAATAATCATTTTATTTATATTAATCAACATCCCACCAAACATTATTTTGAATACTGTTTGAACCCATGCGGGCAATTGCAGCATTAAGATTTTCGGCATTTGATGTTTGTTCTGTTGACGGATAATAACCTCTTTTTATATAAGCATTCGGCGTATTATTTGATTGGTCGGTCGTATTCATTGTAAATACGCTTGAACTTACGTGGGCAAACGGCATTAATGTTGGTTTATGAAACAAACGATGGTCAGCCCAAGCTTCAAATGAACCTTCTACAAAGTGTGAAATCCATTTTTGGGTAAGTATTTTATCCAATGCTGTGTTTGTTGTTCCTGCTGTGTGGTTGTATTTTACTGTTGTTCCGTAGTAATTAGCATCTTCGGAAACAAGATAATCAGCGATTTTGCTTGCAGGGATGCCAAATTTTAGCATATTGGCTGTTATTCCCGCCTCGTAAAATGTTTGTGCGCTGCCGCTTGTTAAAACGCTTGTTTCTATTGCCAAAGCCTGTAAAAAGCAAACTTCGCTGTATTCCAATACCGGAACGCCTCGGTCGGGAACTCTGTAAAACCATTCTCCAATTTTTGCATAATCATTAACAAATTGTCCTGTAATCATTGCTGCGCCTACGCCCGACGATACATTGCCCGGTTCTGTTCCCGCCCAATTTTTATCTAATGATGCTGTTGTAACGCTTTCCTTTGTTCCCGAAGGTTCAAAATGAATTGGTGCGCGCGGGTCAACTTTTGCAGGATGAAATGCTGCATTTATAATTTGATTGGTGATATTTGCATTGGCGGCTTGGTCGGCTGCTGTAGCCCAATCTTGTCCACCAAGATTTTCAACTATGCGATAATATGCTGTTGACATGTGAATTACGCCTGAATTTCTATGATAATAAATAGGGTTTTGCGAGGCTGTTTCTGACGATGCATCTCCCATAGTAATCAAAGCATCATCATCTCTTGATGTCATTATTCCGGCTGAAACTGCTGCTGCCGCTTCGGTTTTTGCTTTTGCCAAATCAACTTTTGATATGCGCACAGCCATACGTAAGCGTAGTGAATTTGCTAATTTTTTCCATTTTTCAACATTACCGCTATACACTAAGTCATATTTTCCGAGATTATCTGCGGTTGCATCAAGTTTTGACTGAGCATCTGCAAGTTCTTCAAACATTGTGTAATATATTGTTTTTTGTTCGTCGTAAACAGGGTTTGTTGCCTCTGCGTTTGCGGCTTCGGTATAAGGAATATCTCCTAAATAATCGGTAAGGCGAAGCATCATCCAGCATCTCCATATTTTAGACATATTTACAACATTTACATGAAGAGGGTCGTTTTCGTATCCGCGAATAATAGAATTAAGATTTGACAAAGCGGTATATGATATATCCCAAATTCCTTGTATATAACGCGCATCTATGCTGTAATCGGATGAAGACAGAGCATCGTTTGCTGCGTATTCGCAAAAATGCGAGACTGACATTTGGTCGCTTACTTGCCATTGGTTAGAATATAAATGCGAACGGCTTACCGAGTAAAGAAACTGAAATTTTGGGTCAGCCGAACCGGGCAATGCTCCATTTGGGTTCGTATTTATATTTACAAAACTATCGGTACAACTTGTTATAAACAAAATTAATCCGAAAATTGCCAAAATTGATTTAAATATATTTTTCATTTTTATTATCCTTTTTTAATTAAAATATTATGTTCAAATTGAATCCAAATGTACGTGTTGATGGCAATGCCGCTGTTTCAACACCTTGTGCATTTCCGGTAGAATATGTACATTCAGGGTCGAATCCCGGAAGAGAATTGTAAATAAAGAACAAATTATTTCCAACAAGACTTAATTTCATACTGCTGATAGGCGTTTTGTTAAACCATTCTTTTGGAAATGTATAACTTAAACGAACTTCGCGAACACGAATATTTGTTGCATCGTAAACATAATTTCCGATATTTCCGTAAAATTGACCCCAATATGCGGTAGGGTCTAATTCAACCGTATTCGGCAAACCTGTATTTACGTTTACACCTTGCGAAATAAGTCCTTTGCCTGTTGAGTAATACTCTGCACGTCCGGCAGCAGTTTCTTTTGTTTGTCCGTTAGATTGCAATCTCATCATTGATTGCAGATAAATATCGCCGCCTTTGCGAATATCAAGTAAAAAGCTAAATGCAAAGTTTTTGTACGAAAGTTCTGATGATATTCCTGCCGTCCAATCGGGATTCATATTTCCTGTTGCGCGTAATGTTCCGTCAACAATAAATTTTCCATCGTCGCCAACAAGTTTATTGCCTTTATCGTCGTATTTGAAATCGTTTGTATAAAGTTGTCCGTAAGGTTCGCCGACTTTTGCAACAACCTGAATGTTTTGTCCCATTGGCTGACCAAGTATATAACTTGTGATACCTTCGGTTAATTCAACAACTTTTGATTTGTTTTTTGCAAAATTTACGCCTAAATCCCATTTCAGATTTTTCGATTTAATTGGCGTTCCTGTTAATTGTATTTCCCATCCGTTGTTGTCAATACGTCCTGCATTAATCCATTTTCCCGAATATCCTGTTGTGATAGATGTTGGAATTGCTATAATTTGATTTATAGATTTTGCTGTATAATAAGTTATATCAAATCCTAAACGGCTATTGAAAAATCGTGCCTCAACACCAAATTCCCACGATTTGGTCAATCCCGGTTTTAGATGGGCATTTGCTTTTGTAAGGTCAAGATATGTTCCCATATTGCCTCCTGTCATACCCGGAAGTTGTCCAAGTACGTTTACCAGATTATACGGGTTGGTATCGCTACCTGCTTCGGCGTAAGATGCACGCAATTTGGCATATTGCAACCAGCTTGGAATATTTATATTTGATTTTTTAAACATATCTGTTGCAACCCAACTTAATGATGCCGATGGATAAAAATACGACCATGCATCCGTTGGAAGTGTTGATGACCAATCGTTACGAGCCGTTACATCCAAAAACAAATAATTATCATAACCAACGCGGGCAAATCCATATAATGATTGTATTTCTTTTGCCGACCGGTAATTTGATGATTGGCTTTGCATAGCGTTTTCTATTGTATATAATTCGGGAATATTTAATCCTATTGCTATTTGAGTTGTAGAACTTGTTGACCGGTGCATTATGTTTCCGCCAAAACTTGCTTCAACCGAAAATTTAGAATCAAAAATATTGTCTTTGTGTGCGAATAAAAGAAAATCGGCATTTGATTCGGTAAAATGTTGCGTATATGAATGAAAACGTCCATTTACATAAGTTCCGGAAGACACTAAATTGTGTCTATACCATTTGAACATTGTTTTATCGTAAGTATCTATACCGTAACGTGCTGTTAAATCCAACCAGTTTGCTATTTCATATTTTAAAGATGCGTAACCATTAATACGGTTTGTTTTGTCGGTAGAGCCGGTTAAATTTGCTATTGCATAAGGATTATTTACAACTGTAAGTGCTGGCGTTGATGTTGCCCATGGATACCAATCGGTGATATTTCCTTTGTCGTTAAAAATTTCTTTCATTTCGTGCAAATCTATGCTGCGTGGAGTGTAGATTAACGGAAATATAGGATTAAATCCTGATGCCGAAAATTCGGGACGATTTTGTCCTTTTTGATTTGCATAAGTTATTTTTGCATCCAAAGTCATTTTTGGAAGTATTTCAGAGCCTATACGAGCCGTAACATTAGTGGTTTTAAATTTATTGTTTGGTATAACGCCGTTTTGTAAAGTATGTACAACACCAACACGATAATTTGTTTTATCTTTTGCCTGTGAAATATCAAACGAGTTTGACCATGCAATTCCTGTATCCATAAAATCAGAAAAGTCGTTGTTTTTTGCCGACAGAGGACGAGTTTGTCCTGTCCAATCGGTAACAACTGTTCCCATAGCCGGTCCCCACGAATTGCGGGATGTTGCAACGTATGCGCCGGCTGTTCCTTGTCCAAATTCATTTTGAAATTCGGGCTGAACCATTACATTTTCAAACGACAGATTGGTATTGTATGTTACCGTAGCTCTATCGCCTGCTTTTCCTTTTTTTGTTGTAATAAGTAAAACGCCGTTAGCGCCGCGCGAACCATAAAGAGCCGTAGCCGAAGGTCCTTTCAAAGTTGATACCGATTCAATGTCATCTGCATTTACCATTGATAATCCATCACCCCAATCGGTAAATCCTGCGCCCCATGATACGGATTCTGTTCCTTCTACTCCCGCCGAATTTTCGAAAGGAATACCGTCAATAACAATAAGAGGAGTATTACCACCTTCGGACAGAGAACTGTTGCCACGAATAACAATACGGTTTGAACCTCCCGCAACAGCCGTTTTAGAAATGTTCATACCCGCAACTTTTCCCGATAAGGAAGTTATGAAATTTTGAGTACGATTTTCAATAAGAGATTCTCCTTTCACCTCCTGAACCGAATATCCCAACGCCTTCTTTTCGCGTCTAATACCTAATGCCGTTACAACAGCCTCGTCAATTTTTGTAGCTTCAACCTGCAACACAATATTGATAGTGTTTGTTTCGCCAACAATAATTTCCTGAGAAGTGTAACCGATTGCTGAAAATATTAAGGTTTGTCCCAAATCGACAGATATAGAATAACTTCCGTCAACGTTAGCAGAAACGCCCTTATTAGTTCCTTTCACCTGCACAGCAGCAGGGATACCAAGATTATCATCGTCGCCGATGACTTTACCTGTTACCGTTTTAGTTTGAGCAAATGCTGAAACTCCAAGCAGTAAGCAGACAATAGAAAACATTAAAAATTTCTTCATAATCATTTGTTTTACAATAATTTAATAGATTTGTCTTATAATTTACATTATGTTTAGTTTGGCGGCAAATATAACTTATTTTTCAATATCTTACAAATTTGAACAAATCGATTTTTATGGATTCAAAACAGTTATATCGCTGATATTACTGTGTTTAAAACTTAACATAATGTAAATTATAAGACAAAATCTATTAAATTATTGTAAAACAAATGATTATGAAGAAAATTGTAATGTTTTCCATTTTCTGCTTACTGATTGGAGTTTCAGCTTTTGCTCAAACTAAAACGGTAACAGGTAAAATCATCGGAAACGATGATAATCTTGGAATTCCCGCGTCAGTATTGATAAAGGGAACGACTAAAGGCGTTTCAGCCGACATTGATGGTAA
>JAITOP010000064.1 GCA_031289895.1 Prevotellaceae bacterium | reverse complement strand
CAAGTCCGATAACTTGCTGATATTTAGCAAAAAAAATTAACATGATGTTTAGCAAAATTGCTGAAATACAGTAACTTTGTGTTGTGAAGAGATGCAAAATAAATAAGATATAAATGTCTCTGGATTGCTTCGTACCTCGCAAAGACGCATGGACTTCACGTCATTGCGAGGTACGAAGCAATCCGGAAATTAAAAACATTACAAGTTATTTATTTTTATGCCAAAATACTGAATACAGAATACAGAATACTGAATACAGAATACAGAATACTGAATACAGAATACAGAATACTGAATACTGAATACAGAATACTGAATACTGAATACAGATTACTGATTACCAAATACCATCTTTTCAGCATCTATTTCGGCTAACTGCAAAACCCGTTCAATTACGGTTTTGGCAATATCTTCGATGGTTTGCGGGTTGCTGTAAAATGATGGCGATGCGGGACAAACTATTGCGCCGGCAAGCGTAATTTTTTCCATATTTTGTATATGTATCAGATTCAGCGGCGTTTCGCGGGTTACAACAATAAGTTTTCGGCGTTCTTTAAGCATAACATCTGCTGTGCGCGAAATAAGGTCGTTGGCATATCCGTTGGCAATGCGGGCAAGCGTTCCCATCGAACACGGAATAACAATTAACGTATCAAAATCGGACGAACCGGACGCAAATGAAACAAAAAAATTATTGTTTTCGTAAATCGTTAAATGTGTATATTTTTCGATAATATTTTCACCGATTTCATAGTCAAAAACTTTTTTGCCTGTTTCGCTAAATATCACGGCGATTTCGTCAAATTCGTTGCTGATAACTGCAAGTGTATCAAGCAAAAGTTTGGCATAAATATGTCCGCTTGCTCCGGTTATTCCTATTACTATTTTGCGTTTTTTCATTTCATGTAAATTGTTTTGCAAATGTATATATTTATTGCATATTGACAAATCATTTTTAATTTTGCAAGAAAATATTACAAATTTTAAATTATAAAATTATGAATTTACGACTTACAACTAACATTTTACGGCTTCTGACTTACAACTTACAACTGTTATTAGTGTTTGTTTTTATTGCAGGATGCACAAAATCTCAGACATCGTTTACACCCGATGAAATTGAAATTATTAACACATATCCGCAGCAAAAAATGCGTGTGTTGATTTATGATAATAAAGCCGATTCGTTGGTTTTGCGGCAGCAGACAAAAGAATTTTCTGACGAAGATTTGCAAAGCGATATTTTCAAAAATCTTAAAGCGCAAATGTTGCTGACTGTGCTGGACACCGCAAATGCAGGCGTTGGCATTGCTGCGCCGCAGGTTGGCATTTCGCGCCGACTGATTGCAGTTCAGCGTTTCGATAAACCCGACGAGCCTTTTGAATTTTACGCAAACGCTTATATTATTTACTATTCTGATGACAAAAGAATTGGCGCAGAAGGCTGTTTGTCAATTCCTAACCGGCGCGGAAATGTTGAACGCGCCGAAACAATAGTTGTAAAATATATTGATACCGAAAGTTTGAAACCCTGTGCCGATACCGTTTCCGGATTTTCGGCGGTGATATTTCAGCACGAAATTGACCATCTCGACGGCATTTTGTATATCGACAAACTTTATCCGGATGCCTAATTTCGGCGACACAAAACTGTGGTTGCCAACGTCAAAAAAAGAAGTTGATAATTTAGGTTGGGATTATATTGATATAATATTTTTCAGCGGTGATGCTTATATCGACCATCCTGCGTTTGGTGCTGCGCTTATTGCTCGTGTTTGGGAAAATCTCGGATTTCGTGTTGCTATTGTTCCGCAGCCTAATTGGCGAGACGATTTGCGCGATTTCAAAAAACTTGGCGTTCCGCGTTTGTTTTTCGCTGTTTCGTCAGGAAATATGGACAGCATGGTAAATCATTACACAGCCAACAAACGCCTGCGAAGCAACGATGCTTATACTCCCAACGATGAACATGGTTTTAGACCCGATTATGCAGTAAATGTTTACACAAATATTCTGAAAAAACTTTTTCCTCAAACGCCTGTAATAATCGGTGGAATAGAAGTTTCGCTGCGTCGGCTTACTCATTACGATTATTGGAGCGACAGGCTTTTGCCGAGTATTTTAATCGACAGCAACGCCGATTTATTGAGTTACGGAATGGGCGAAAAATCGTCGGCAGAAATTGCTACACGAATTGCAAAAGGCGAAAAAATACATACTCTCACCGATATTCCACAAACCGCCTGCAAAACTAAAAATATTAAACATAATGATAATATTTTACGATTAAATTCTTACGAAGAATGTATAAAAAGCAAGAAAAAGTTTGCTGAAAATTTTCGTTTGTTTGAAGAAGAAAGCAATGCTTTTTCGCCACGCACGATTGTTGAATCGGTTGGAGACGTTGATATTGTTGTAAATCCGCCTTACGTCAATATGACCGAAACGGAAATTGATGCCGTTTACGATTTGCCATTTACCCGAATGCCGCATCCGCGTTACAAAAACAAACATATTTCGGCTTACGAAATGATAAAACATTCAGTAAATATTCATCGCGGATGTTTTGGAGGATGCAGTTTTTGTACAATTTCGGCGCATCAGGGAAAATTTGTTACAAGTCGCAGCGAAAAATCAATATTAAATGAAATTGATAAAATCACAAAAATGACGGATTTTAAAGGTTATATAAGCGATATTGGCGGACCGTCGGCAAATATGTACGCAATGTGCGGAAAAAATACAAATATATGCGCAAAATGCAGTCGGGCTTCGTGTTTATTTCCTAATATCTGCAAAAATCTTAATAATAATCACAGCAAACTCACTGCTGTTTATAAAAAAATAAATACTTTACCGAATGTAAAAAAAGCAACAATAGGCAGCGGTATTCGCTACGATTTATTTATGAACGAAACAGGATTTTTTGATAAAAACGGCGAAGAATATTTCAAACAATTAGTAAAATATCATGTTTCGGGACGATTGAAAGTTGCGCCCGAACATACGTCCGACAAGGTTTTGAAATCAATACGAAAACCATCTTTTAACTTATTCAAAACATTAAAAAATAAATTTGATAAAATCAACAGAGATGAAAATCTTAATCAGCAAATCGTGCCGTATTTCATATCCTGCCTGCCGTATTGCACTTTTGAAGATATGAAAAAATTATCGGACGAAACAAAAAATCTTAATTTGAAACTTGAACAGGTGCAAGCATTTACACCAACTCCAATGACCTTAGCATCAGCAATATATTATACCGGAATCGACCCTTATACAGGCGAAAAAGTTTTTGTGGCGCATTCCACCGAAGAACGAAAAAAACAAACAGAACAATTTTTTTTATACAAAAATCACAATAATTCTAAAAAATAAAAAACATGAAAAAAACAATCGCATTTATCATTACATTTTTATTGATTTCTCCGTTCGCATTTTCGCAAAATGTAAAATGGACGGAAGGCAGACAGTTAACAATAGAAGGACGCGCAAGCACAGGGCAATCGCATGATTACGACCGACTTCCGGCATTTGCCCGCGAAACAGCCCGTAAAGAAGTTTGGACGTTGAGCGAAAATTCTGCCGGTATCAACATTCGTTTTTCTACCGATTCAGACACTTTGCGCGTGCGCTGGGTTTTGCGTTCGGTTTGCAAAATGCCGCACATGACCGATTGCGCAATGAACGGAATAGACCTGTATGCTTACGATGACGAAAATTCGCGTTGGCGTTGGGCTGGAATAAAACTCTCGTGGGATGGAAAAAATACAGGAATTATGTTGCAGGGAATAACAAAAAAAACGCGCGATTATATGCTGTATCTGCCATTGTACACAAGTATAGATTCTGTTTTTATAGGCGTAAATGATGATGCTCAAATACAAAAATTTGTTCGCAGCGATAATAAAAAACCAATAGTTCATTATGGCACATCAATTGTGCAGGGAGCGTCTGCATCGCGTGCGGGAATGTGTTCTACAGCGCAAATAGGACGTGCATTTGATACCGAAGTTATAAATCTCGGCTTTTCGGGAAATGCACGAATGGAAGAAATTATTGCCACCGTGATGACACAAATTGATGCTTGCTGCTATATTGTTGATTGTAACGCAAATATGACCGCCGAAATGATAACCGAACGCGCCGTGCCGTTTGTAAAACAATTGCGCCAGACACGCAAAAATGTTCCGATAATTCTTGTTGAACGCACTCTTGCCGCAAACTCGTGGCTGAAAGCCGAAACAAAGCAAAAAATAAATGAAGGCAATTTAGAATTAAAAAAATCGTACGAAAAATTATTATCCGAAGGATTTGAAAATATTTACTACATATCCGAAAGAAACTTAACCGCCGACAGCAGCGAACACACGATAGACGGCGAACATTACACCGACACAGGATTTACCGCATACAGTGAATATGTGATAGAGTTTTTGAAAAAAGTCGTTGGTCGTTAGTCGTTGGTCGTTAGTCGTAAGTCATAAGTTGTAAGAAAAAGAAGTTAAAGAAGTTAAGAAGTTAAATAATTATTCATTCAACTTTCGCAAGTTCCTATTAAGTTGACAACGAAAGGGATTTTAATTTAGTATATCTATAAGTTGTTTATTATCAGCAATAATGTGTTGTATTAAAAATTCAATATCTATTTCAAAATAATTTGATAAAGTTGATTAATTATTAACGATTGAAAACTTCTTTTCCTTACAACTTACAATTTATGACTTACAACTTACGACTTATGACTTACGACTTACAACTTATGACTTACGACTTACAACTTATGACTTACGACTTATGACTTACGACTTACGACTTATGACTTACGACTTACGACTTATGACTTACAACTTACGACTTATGACTTATGACTGACAACTTACGACTTATGACTTACAACTTAC
>JAITOP010000011.1 GCA_031289895.1 Prevotellaceae bacterium | reverse complement strand
TATGTTGGTAGAAATGTACAAATCCCCCCATTGTTCGACCACGTACGGGGTCGTATGTGGTGTGGACATTCGTTTTCTACCAACATTTGAATCCTAACGGATTTTTCCATCTGTTATTAATATTTATTTTTAATCATTTAACAAACAAAAAAGAGCATAAAATAAATATTTACACTCTTTTCTGCTTCCGTACCCGGGGTCGGGCTCGAACCGACACAGGGGTGAACCTACTGGTGTTTGAGACCAGCGCGTCTACCAGTTCCGCCACCCGGGCAATTTTTCAATTACCATATTCAGTAATTTGGGACGACAAAAGTATAAAAAAAATTTTATTTTCAAACATTAATTAAAAAAATTTGTAAAAAACTTTTGTTTTATAAAAAAAATTGTAATTTTGCTTTTTGAATAACATTTATCACTAATAAAAAATTATAAAAAATGACAGCAAAATACCAAGTTGATGCTATTGACCAGAAAATTCTTTACTTTCTGGTAAAAAATGCGAGAATTCCTTTTTTGGAAATAGCTCGAGAATGCGGCATATCAGGTGCAGCAATTCACCAACGTGTAAAAAAAATGGAAGAAGCCGGTATTATAGTCGGCTCACAACTTATTGTTAAACCTAAATCTCTTGGTTATGATTTATGCGCTTTTGTCGGCATTTCATTGGTACAATTGAGTATGTATAACTCTGTTGTGGAACAATTGACAAAAATATCAGAAGTTGTTGAATGTCATTTTGTTACCGGCGGATTTGCTATGCTGATTAAGATTTATTGCCGCGACAATGTGCATCTTATGGAAGTTTTGGTTAATACTATCCAAAATATTCCCGGAATATCCAAAACAGAAACATGGGTTTCGTTGAACCAAGCAATAAATCGTCAGATTTATGTGATGGATAAAAAAGTTTCGAAAACGAAGAAAATACGTAAAGGTATTAATATTTCGTAATTTTTTTATACGAATCTCTCAGCAAAAACAATATCTGCCGGAAATGTAATTTTTATATTTTCGCGGTGTCCTTCTATGAAATTTATTGTTATCCCCGACTTTTCAACAACAGACGCATCGTCTGTAAATTCGGGAATGTAGTTTTGTTTGTAGGCTTGTTTTATAATGTCTTGCGCAAATATCTGCGGAGTTTGCACAATGTAAATTTCATCGCGATTTACAATTTCGCTCGTATTTTCGCGTATTCTTCGTATCGATTCGTTTATTTGTATTACAGGAACGGCATTGCCTTTTTCTGTTGCCAAATCGAAACATTTTCTAATGGTTTCGCCGTTTATCAGCGGGCGCACTCCGTCGTGAACGGCAATAATTTTATAATTTTCAGAAATTTTTTCAAGTGCATTGCGCACCGAATGAAAGCGGGTTATTCCGCCTTTTATTATTGTATGATTGTGTCTGAAATCGTATTTAATACATAGGTTTTTCCATGTTTGTATCTGATTTTCGGGAAGCGTAATTATTATATCAATATTTTCATCAAAATCAATAAATTTTTTGATAGTGTGCATCAAAACAGGTTTGTTGTTTATTAACAAAAACTGTTTGGGGACGTGGCTTCCCATTCGCGAGCCTATACCTCCGGCAACAATTATTACTGCATTTTTCATTATTAATTTATTCTGATTTTTTCCAAATTATTTTTTTCCCAAAACCTAACATATTGTTTGTATATTTGGCAAAGTTAATTTCTATTGTCCACAAATCGGCGGTGTTTATAATTGCATACGGAAATCGTTTTAGGTAAATGTTTTTGCAATGTTTTTTCATTTCGTTTGCCGGTTGCGCGGCTATTCCGTTAAGTTGCAATCCTTGAATTTTTCCTATAATTTTTGTTTCTAAAATGATAGATGCAGCAACATCTTTACATATTTTCATATCGTTAAAATGTTTTGTTTTGTCATCCGAATAAAAAACAAAAATATTATTTTCAATATCGTAAGCGTAGAACACGTTGGAGCAATATACACAAGCGCCATCAAATGTTGCAAGAGTAAGTACATGATGTTTTTTTATAAACGATATTATTCGTTTGTCAATTTCCATCCTGTTGATTTATTTTGTAAACGGGTGATACGTCAAAATTTTTGATGTTTTTTTTATTTTTTATTTTCATGATAGTTGTATAAAATAATAAACTCAACTCGTCGGTTTCTTGCTCTTCCTGTTAAAGTGCTGTTGCTGTCGATAGAAATGGCAGAGCCGTGTCCCAGCGTAAATATTCGCGATTCGAGAACTTCTAATTCTGCAAGCAGTTTTTTTGCGCTATCGGCTCGTTTTTGCGATAAATCAATATTTATTCTTTCGTCGCCCGTATTATCGGTATGACCTGTTATAAGAATTGTTGTATTTACATATTTATTAAGCACTTTGGCAAAGCGGCTGAAGCATGGATATAGTTCGTCAACAATAACGTTTTGGTTTACTTTAAACAAAATTCCGTTTGTGAAAATCACTTTTACGCTATCTTCAACAATTTCAACTTCGGCATCGTTTGATATTTCGTTTGTCAACGCCGTATAAATATCCTGCATATACACTTTTTTTATTTCTTCGCTTGTAAGTTTTTTTTGCGAAGCACAACTTGCTGTAAATAATATTAATACAGTAAGTATAATTGCTCTTGTTTTTGTTTTTATTTTCATACAAAATGTTTTTTTATGGTACAAATTTACAAAAAATAATGTTTATAAAACCTGTTATTGATGTTTATCGCGTAAAAATAATAAAAAGAATCCATAAATTTCTAAACGTCCAAGCAACATAAACATTGGAAACGTAAGTTTTATAATATACGGAAGCTCTGCATAATTGCCAAGCGAGCCGTATTTGCCGATTCCGGGTCCTACGTTTCCCATAAACGAAAGTGCTGTTGTAAATCCCGAAAGTAAATCTATATTAAATATTGATAAAATAAGCGTTGCGACAAGAACGATAAATAAATACAGCGAAATATATGTCATTGCTGATGATACGCGCCGTTCGTCAATAATATTATTTGCCAAACGTACCGAAACTACGGCATTTGGATGCTGACGCATTTTTACCTGCGCAAATATCGAACGCCACATTATGTAAATTCTGTCAACTTTTATACCGCCCGAAGTTGAACCTGCACAAGCACATTGAGCCGAAAAATATATTAAAACACACATCGCCACAGGATGCCAAACGGTTGTGTCGGCAGTTGCAAATCCCGAAGTGCTGGCTATTGATACTACTTGAAATGCAGAATGATAGATTGCGTCAAAAAAGCCGGTACTGTTTCCATTCAGCAAAACGCTTATTGCTACAATCACCGCTCCTACTCCCATTGTTGATAAATAAAATTTAATTATCGGCGACCGAAATATTGCTTTTGAACGTCCTGTAACTGCCGAAAATATCATTCCAAAGTGCATACCTGAAATAATCATAAATATTATTATTATTATTCCTATCGGAATGCTGTTGAACGAGGCTATGCTTGCATTTTTTGTACTGAATCCACCCGTTGCGACTGTTGAAAATGCGTGATTTATTGCATCGAAAAAACTCATGCCAAACAATACAAGAAGAGCTGTTAAAATTATTGTTATACCAATGTAAACCGAAACTATTACACGTAATAACTGTTGTGCTTTGAAATGGAAATTATCTTTTGCCAGCGTTGAAACTTCGGCATTGGTAAGCCGCATTTTTGTGGAGTGCTGCGATTGCAATACAATTACTGCAAACAATACTATTCCTATGCCTCCGATGTAATGCGTTGCCGAGCGCCAAAACAACAAGCCTCGCGGCAAACTTTCAATATCTACAAGTATTGTTGCGCCTGTGGTTGTAAATCCCGAAACACTTTCAAACCATGCGTTTGCGACATTAAACTCGCCGCCCCACAAAACGTATGGCAACATTCCGAAAACACAACTTGTAAGCCATGCAAATATTACAAAAATATTGATTTCTTTATTATTCAGATTAGGATTTTTCGGAACAAAAATAAACGGAAAACTACCTACCGTAAACGTTATAAACGAACTCAGCAACAAAGGAAAAAAATCAGAACCTATGCCGTCGAATACCGAAACCAATGCTGAAATAAGCATAAATGCTGCATTTATCAACAGCACAAAACTAATATATCGTACAATTAAACCCGGTCTCACTGTTTTTTAATTTTCTTTTTCGTATTTTTTAGTAAGTTCGGTAAGTTTTTTTACCTCATTATTCAACGCCGAAATTTCATCTTTCGTATCAATATTTATATTATACGGAACACGTGTTTCGGTGAACGCATTTACGCCTTTTACTATCTTTACCATTGGCGATATAAAATATACATATATAAAATAATTGAGCAGAAAAATCAATATTATACAAGTCAAAATAGCAATAATTGCGGGCATAATCATTCGGTAATAATTATCGTTCATAAGCAGCGAATTGCCCTCTACTTCTTTTTGATTCATAAGAAACAATCTGTCTATTAATTTTGATACATCTTTATAACTTTCATGCAACTCGTTATAATAATGTGTATATAAATATTTTCTGTCGTCTCTTGTGGGTTTTATAATAAAATTTGCAATTTTTATATATTTCTCATAGCAAATGTTAAGCGAATCTAAAATCTGCTGTTCGCCTTTTATTGTAACTCTGTTTTTAGCCTCGTCGTAAGCCGCATTGTAACTAACAATATCGGCATTAAAAGCCGACAAAGCCGAATCGCTTTTTGTTGAAACATAATCAAACAAAATCAGATTTTGATTATAAAACAATCGTTGCATATTATGCGCTTCGTTCATACTTTTTACATTTTCGGCAACTACAATTGATACCGACGAACGTATGCGCTGCATCTCAAAAGCGATTGTAACTCCCGCCAAAAACAAAATAAACGCAACAACTGTGCATCCCAAAAATATTTTTTTACGAATACTCATCTCATTAAAATTAATTTTGCAAAGATACAAAATAAATTATTAGTTGCTAACGATAAATTATAAAATATTAATATACTAATAATAAGCATTTTGAAATAATTTGTTGTGAAGTTATTTTAATATAATGTTACCAATTCATATTTTTTTTGTATTTTTGGTGAAAAATTTAATCATCATGGAAAAAAGCAGTAAACATGCAAGTGTCATTGTAGAGCAGTTGCGCAAGTTAAGCGACAAACAAAAGGCAAAAGAAATGACACGATATTTCAAAACCGGCTATGGAGAATATGCCGCAGGCGATGTCTTTTTAGGAATTGGCACTGAGGATTTGCGCGACATCGCAAAAGAAAATTTTAAAGCGATAAATCTTTCGCAAACGGCGTTGTTGTTACAGTCGAAATATCATGAGGTACGCCGCACAGGCATTGAAATTCTTGTGCAAAAAATGACAAAAGAAAAAGATGAACACAAACGTCACAAAATTTTGCAATGTTATTTGAATAACATCGACGGCGTAAATAACTGGGATTTGGTTGATGCCTCTGCACCCAGTATTCTCGGTGCTTTTATTGATGATAAAGATAAAACTATTCTCTACGATTTTGTTGTATCCGACAATTTGTGGAAACAACGAATTGCAATTATAACCACATTTTATTTTATACGCAAAGGCAATTTTGGCGATACACTTGCAATTGCCGAAATGTTTATGGACAATAAACACGATTTGATACACAAAGCCGTTGGCTGGATGCTGCGCGAAGTGGGCAAACGCAATGTAGAAACAGAATTGCGATTTCTCGACAAATACGCAGCAAAAATGCC
>JAITOP010000363.1 GCA_031289895.1 Prevotellaceae bacterium | reverse complement strand
CTATTTCCGCAACGAAGCCACAAGCGAATCGCTTGAAGAAGCAATGAACGAACTTGATGGCGACTATACCGAAGAAGAAGTACGATTGATGAGAATAAAATTTATGTCGGAATTTAATTAAAAACCGCAATCATGATAAACACAATAAAAATGGTAATTCTTAATTCTTAATTTTTAATTCTTAATTCAAATGTACGTACGCCCAAAAAAATCACTCGGACAACATTTTTTGCACGATAAGCAAATTGCAGAACGCATAACGCAAAGCATTGATGATAATACAAAGTTTTTGCTCGAAATTGGCGCAGGAACAGGAGTGCTTACAGAGTTTTTGCTCGAAAAAAATATTGATTTTAAAGCAGTAGAAATCGACCGCGAATCAATAGCATTTTTGCAAAAAACTTTTCCTGAAATTAAAAATAAACTTATCGAAGGCGATTTTCTGCAACTCGATGTACGCACGATATTCGACAAACCGTTCAGCGTAATCGGGAATTTGCCTTACAATATTTCGTCTCAGATATTTTTTAAAATTCTTGACGAAAAAAATTATATTCCCGAAATGGTTTGCATGATTCAAAAAGAAGTAGCCGAACGAATAGCCGAAAAACCCGGTTCAAAAACTTACGGAATATTAAGCGTTTTGATACAGGCATTTTATGATGTTGAATATCTTTTTACTGTTCACGAAAACGCATTTACGCCGCCGCCAAAAGTAAAATCGGCAGTAATTCGGCTTACCCGAAACGCCACGCAGCATTTGGATTGCGACGAAATTCTTTTCAAAAGAACAGTAAAAGCAACATTCAATCAACGGCGCAAAACCATTAAAAATTCGTTGAAATTAATTACAGGCGACAAAATACTTCCCGAAAATCGCTTTTTATCATTACGCCCCGAAAGATTAAGCGTGCCGGACTTTGTAGAACTTACTAACTTTGTGGAAAAATTGTTGTAAAGGTATTTGGTCGTTAGTCGTTAGTCGTTGGTATTTAGTCGTTGGTCGTTATTAACCATTAATCCAGATTCGTGTAAATTCGTGTAATTCGTGGCTATTAATCACTAATAATTAATCATTAACCATTAATCATTAACCATTATTCCGTATTTCATTTTGTCAAATTTTTAAAGATTTAAAATCAAAAAATCTGTGTAAATCTGTTGCATCTGCGTTATCTGTGTGCTTTTTTCAAATCAACAAAAAACAAATCAACAAAAAACACTTTACAAACTTTTACTATCTTTGCAAAAAATGAATGTTATGAAAAAATATATTGTTTTATTATCGGTTTTATTTGCATTTTCGGTTTCGCTGAATGCTGCGCCAGTTAAGAAAAATATCACTCTCGAAGATATTTTTCGCGACCGTGCTTTTGCTCAAAAATCAATCTTCGGATTGCGCTCGATGAACGATGGCGAACATTATACTCAAATAGAAAACGGCTCGCTTGCAAAATATAAATACGCTACTGGCGAGTTTGTTGAAACGATTGTCGCGTTCGGCTCGTTGCCTTTTGACAAAAAAATGCCCGAAAATTACGAGTTCAGCGACGACGAAACAAAAATACTTTTTGCCGTAAATGCAAAATATATTTATCGCCGCTCGTTTACTGCCGATTATTTTGTGTACGATATTGCAACAAAGCAATGCCAAGCCTTATCGCAACAAGGCGAACAAAAAGTTGCAAAATTTTCGCCGGACGGAAAAAAAGTCGCTTTTGTGCGCAACAATAATATTTTTGTGAAAAATTTGAACGACCAAAGTGAAACACAAATCACTTTCGATGGAAAATATAACGAAATAATAAACGGTCATACCGATTGGGTTTACGAAGAAGAATATGAGCTTACACGAGCCTTTGAATGGTCGCCCGACAGCAGAAAAATCGCTTATTTTCGTTTCGATGAAAGCCGCGTGAAAGAATATAATATGAACACATTTGCAAAAGAATTATATCCGAAAAATCAGAATTTTAAATATCCGAAAGCAGGCGAAGATAATTCTGTTGTCAGCATTTTTATTTATGATATTTCAACAAAAAATACTGCAAAAATGAATATCGGCAACGAAACAAATCAATACATTGCACGAATAAAATGGAACAACGACAAACTGAGTATTATCAGACTTAATCGCAAACAAAATCACGCAGACGTTTTGCTTGCCAACGCCGAAACGGGCGAAACCCAAACAATTTACAGCGATACCGAAGAATATTATATCGAGCGCGTTGACGATAATTTTCTTACATTTTTAAACGACGGCAAAGAATTTTTGATAATGAACGAGCGCGATGGATATATGCATCTTCATCGTTATTCTATCGCCGGAAACCTTATAAATCAAGTAACAAAAGGCGATTGGGAAATTACCGAATTTATTGGATGCGACGAAACCAATGGAATTGTTTACTACATTTCGTGCGAATCGTCGCCGCTGCAACGCGAATTGTATTGCATAAATATTGATGGAACGAATAAAAAAATGTTGTCGCAGCAAAACGGCACAAACTCTTCGGTTTTCGGCGCAGGATTTAAATATTATATCAATTTTTACAGCAATGCCGAAACACCGCTTTTGGTAACGCTACATTCGGCTGACGGCAAACAACTGCGCACGCTTGAAGACAACGCCCAGCTGCGCCTGCGAATGACGCAATACAACATCGCAAAACGCGAATTTTTTACATTTACTACCGACGATAAAATTTCGCTGAACGGCTATATCATAAAGCCCGTAAACTTTGATGAAAACCGGAAATATCCCGTAGTGATGACTCAATACAGCGGACCCGGCTCGCAGGAAGTGAAAAATTCGTTTAAAATAGATTGGGAACAAACGCTTGCCGCCAACAATTACATTGTGGTTTGCGTTGATGGCAGAGGCACAGGCGGACGCGGCGAGGCTTTTCGCAAACAAACTTATGGACAATTAGGAAAATATGAAGTTATCGACCAGATTGAAACGGCGAAATATATAGGCAAACTGCCTTATATCGACTCAAAACGCATAGGAATTTGGGGCTGGAGTTACGGCGGATTTATGTCGCTGAATTGTATTCTGAAAGCGTATGAAATTTTCAAACTTGCCATAGCCGTTGCCCCCGTTACAAACTGGCGGTTTTACGACAGCATTTACACCGAACTTTACAACGGACTTCCACAAGAAAATCCCGATGGTTACGATAATAATTCGCCCATAACTTATGCAAATCGTTTGCGCGGAAAATTACTGCTGATTCACGGCACTGCCGACGATAACGTACACGTTCAGAACACCTACGAGATGGCTGCAAAACTAATAAACGAAGGAAAACAATTTGATATGATGATTTATCCCGACAAAAACCACAGCATCTACGGCGGTCTTACC
>JAITOP010000390.1 GCA_031289895.1 Prevotellaceae bacterium | reverse complement strand
CGAGGTTCATCGCCGCTTTTTGTGAACTTAAACGAGTTCGTAAACTGGAATTGAAAAATACCAGCATTGCGGTTTTATTTTCACCTAAAGCTTTGTATGCAAAACGGTTGCTTTTTACTTCGAGCGCTTCTTTGATAGCGCCATTTAAATCTCCTAAATCTTTTACGTTGGTAAATATTCTCATTACTAATTATTTTTAGACAAAACTACAATATTATATTCAAAAAATTGCTGTTTTAGAAAAAAA
Source organism: Prevotellaceae bacterium (assembly GCA_031289895.1). GTDB lineage: Bacteria > Bacteroidota > Bacteroidia > Bacteroidales > UBA932 > JAIRKV01. The sequence continues at coordinate 2,257 of JAITOP010000390.1, read as the reverse complement.
TATTTACTTTTGCGCAATTAATATAATTTTTTTTAGGATTTTGAATAAACAAAGGGAATGCCGATGCCCTAAATAAGTAGGTACAAAATTTTTATTTTTTATGAAAAAGAACGTTTTAAAAATTGCTATTGTAGCATTGTTTTGTTTTGGCTTTAATCTTATTACTAATGCCCAAACTATTTTTTCGGAAGGAGACAGAGTTGTTAATTTAGGTATTGGTCTGGGAGATTATCTTGGCGGTGCCGGATACTCAAGTTCAATTCCTATTTCAGGCTCTTTTGAGTATGGAATCAAAGACAATTTGTTTGATGAAAAATCTTCTTTGGGAGTGGGAGGATATCTTGCATACGCATCGAATAAATATACCTATCTTGATAATACTACATTTGGTGGATGGAAATACTCGCACTTTGTTTTGGGCGCGCGTGGTCTTTTACACTATCAGTTCGTTGATAAATTAGACACTTATGCCGGTTTGATGTTGGGCTATGATGTGGTAAGCAGTAGCGCTTATGGTAATTTACCGAGTAAAACTTCGGCTACCGGCAGTGGCTTTGGTTTTTCGTTATTTGTCGGAGGCCGCTATTATTTTACGGAAAATATTGCCGCATTTGCCGAAATCGGTTACGGAATAGCAGCCTTGCAGTTGGGTGTTGCATTCAAGTTCTGATACGGCTTTTAATCATTTACAAAATAACGGTCAACACATATTCTTCATGCACATAATAATTGATGTGAAATGGGTTTTGTGTTGCCGTTTTTGTTTCGTATGCTTCGAAATAATTCCATTCTTTCTCAAGCGGTTCGAAAGGCTGAATATGAATATATTCCTTAAAATCAAGGTCTTTCAAATTCATTCTTTTGAAAACAGATTCTTTGGCAGACCAATGTAAAAGGACATGAATCATTTCGTTGTGCGGTGAAATTGCTTTCGCTTCTTCCGCATTGATAAAACGCTCCCGCACATTCAGCGCCCTCGGTGAAATTTTTTCAATATCGATGGCAACTTCTTTCTCTTTATCCAGAACAACAGCTACATAACCGAATATTGACGATTTATTTTTACCTGTTCGATTTTCCATCTTCCGACAATTTGTGTGGCTGATGCTTATAAAATACGAACCGTCGGACAGATAAGGTTTTCTATTCGGTTGATAAGCGATTTCCTTTTCTTCTCCAAGCAGTTCTTTTATCAACAGCCTAACAGTCAGCCATTCTCGTTTCCGGTGTTCCGGCATTTTTTCGATATAAGGAAGATATAGTTTTTTACAGGCTAACTGAGACAGAAGCATTTCGGAATCACTATCAATCGGAGCTATTCCTATTATTGCGTTATTTATGTTTTTGATTTTATATTTCATCCTACAACAAGCTCATTTGTCCAGATCTTTATTCTTTTTAATTGTTTGTTGATAAAATTTGATATAACCCTCATATTCTTCGGCATAACTCTGTTTTTTGTGGTGTTCCTTTTGATTTTCAATGTATGTGCACAAATCGTGAATATTCCGTTTTGATACCGAAAACGCCGAACACGATTGTTGCCATTGAAGAATACCAACGCATATACGATTGTCGTTAATAAATTTTTCTGAACTGTTGGCAACGATTGTCGCCAATGTTTCTTCGTCCAAATTTGGTGAACGCGACACAAGAAAATGTACATGTTCGGGGTTAGCGTAAATCGAATACATTTTGCAGCCGTTGTTATTGACAATTCCCGTGATATATTTTTCAATCCGTTCGCGGAATTTTTCCAAAATGAGAGGCATTCGGTTTAATGTTGTAAAAACAAAATGCGTGTAAAGATTATTGTATTCTACTTTCATAAATTTAATTTTAATGAGGTAATGAGGTTGGGGGTATATACGGTCTTGCTACTGCTACTGAGGTTGTTTTGTTTTTAAAATTAGGTAGAAATGAGGTTTTTGTATTGCACATTTCAACAAGTATCTGCGGAAAATATTTTATTGTTTGATCTATATAAAATATTGATTTTTCAAAATAAATTGTTTTCAAAACCTCATTTCTACCTAATTTCCCTGACGGAACAACCTCAGTAGCAAATGAGTTACCCAACATTCCTAACCTCATTACCTCATTCATTTGTTTTCTTGCTGAGGTTGTTTTGTTTTTTAAGTTAGGTGGAAATGGGGGTTTTGTATTGCACATTTCAACAGGTATCTGCGGAAAATATTTTATTTTTTGATCTATATAAAATATTGATTCTTCAAAATAAATTGTTTTCAAAACCTCA
>JAITOP010000252.1 GCA_031289895.1 Prevotellaceae bacterium | reverse complement strand
AAAATCAAATTCGCGTGCAGATGCAGGAAACAGGTCATAGCATTGCCGGCGATAAAAAATACGGCGGAAAATCATCACCCATAGGACGCTTGGCATTACACGCAAAAACATTGGAATTTATGCATCCCATGACACACGAAAAACTACACTTTTCAACAAAAACACCAAAAAAATTCACAATAGTCTTTGGAGAAATTAAGAATTAAAAATTAAGAATTAAGAATTACAATTTGTGCCGAATATATAAAAATACCGTTAGGGATTGTATGTTGGTAGAAATGTAAAAATATCCCCATTGTTCGACCCCATTCGGGGTCGGAGGTGGTGTGGGCATTCGTTTTCTACCAACATGTGAATCCTAACGGATTCGTTCCAATCGTTGTTGATGCACTCCCGCTGAAGGTGGTGTGGACATTCGTTTTCTACCAACATGTGAATCCTAACGGATTCATTCCATCTTTTATAATTTGTTTATTTTTCATCACTTAATAACTTTATAAACTTTACAAACTTTATAAACTTTCTACTTTACAAACTTTATAACTTTACAAACTTTCTACTTTACAAACTTTATAACTTCTTTGCTCTTGTCTCTTAATTTTTAATTCTTAATTGTTAATTCTTAATTCGTAATTGATTTTCTAAACTTTTTATTACTTTTGCACTTCGTAATTAATAAAAACAAAAACGGAACAAAATGCAATTTAATTTTAAGCCAAAGTTATTTACAATATTAAAAAATTATACAAAAGAAAAATTCATTGCCGATTTAATGGCTGGATTGATTGTTGGAATTGTAGCATTGCCGCTTGCTATCGCTTTTGGGATAGCGTCGGGCGTTAGTCCCGAGCAAGGTTTAATTACTGCAATTATCGGTGGTTTTATTGTGTCGTTTTTCGGCGGTTCAAACGTGCAAATCGGAGGACCTACGGGTGCATTTATAATTGTTGTTTTCGGCATTGTTGCTAATCCTGAACTTGGTGTTTCGGGTTTGGCTATGGCGACTGTTATTGCGGGAATTATTTTAATGTTAATGGGTTTTCTGAAATTAGGAACGATAATAAAATTTATTCCTTATCCAATTATTGTAGGATTTACAAGCGGCATTGCACTCACTATTTTTTCAACACAGATAAACGATTTGCTCGGATTGTCAATAAATAATTTGCCCGGCGATTTTATATCGAAATGGAAAATATATTTTGAAAATATCGGAAACATAAATTTTATTGCGGTAGGTTTAAGTTTTTTGAGTATATTTCTTATTATTATCACACCAAAACTTATTAAAAAAATACCCGGTTCGCTTGTCGCAATTTTGCTTGTTACGCTTATCGCATATTTATTGAAAAACAATACCGACATAGAGGGAATTACAACTATCGGCGATAAGTTTCCCGACCTCAGGGCAAGCATAAAATTTGCAGGATTTGAGTTGCCTACAATGGAAAAAATAAATCAGCTGTTGCCTTCGGCGTTTACTATTGCAATGCTTGGCGGAATAGAATCGCTGCTTTCGGCTACGGTTGCCGACGGCGTTACAGGCGATAATCACGATTCAAATACCGAACTTGTAGCACAAGGCGCGGCAAATATTGTTGTTCCGTTTTTCGGCGGAATACCGGTAACAGGAGCAATAGCCCGCACAATGACAAATATCAACAACGGCGGGCGAAGTCCGATAGCAGGAATTATACATGCCGTAGTTTTATTGCTGATAATGCTTTTTCTTGTTCCGCTTGCAAAATATATTCCAATGGCTTGTCTGGCAGGAGTTTTGGTTATTGTATCGTATAATATGAGCGAGTGGCGCACATTTCGCTCGCTGCTGAAAAATTCAAAATCGGATGTGGCTGTATTGTTATCAACATTTCTGATTACAATAATTTTTGACATCACCATCGCCATAGAAATAGGAATGTTGCTTGCAATGCTTTTGTTTATGCGCCGAATGATTGAAGTAAGCAATGTTTCGGTTACAACAGATGTGATTGATTTATCGAACGAAAAAGAAATATATCAGAAAGAAGAAAAACTTGAATTAAAAAAAGGCGTTGAAGTGTATGAAATAGATGGTCCGTTTTTCTTTGGAATTGCAAGCAAATTTGATGCGTACATGAAAGTTATCGGCGAAAAGCCAAAAGTAAGAATTATACGAATGAGAAAAGTTCCGTTTATGGATTCAACAGGTTTGCGAAATCTTGAAAGTTTACACCGTTTGTCGAAAGCAGAAAGTATAGTGATTGTACTTTCGGGCGTTAACGAGCGGGTGCGGCAAATGCTTAAAATATCGGGGCTGACCGAAAAAATAGGCGAGGAAAATATTTGCGACCATATAAGCAAAGCCGTAGAAAAAGGAAACAGTTATATAAAATAAAATATGGCAAACAAGAAAAAGAAACCGGAACACCCTGTGTTGAAAAAACCAAAACGAACGCATCGTCAGACAATAACGTTTAACGATACCGAAATGGGTGTGATTACAAACTTTTGTAGTAAATATAAAATTACAAAAAAAACGAAATTTTTTCGTGAAGCAATAATATCAACAATTTTACAAAAACTTGAAGAAGACCATCCAAAACTATTTTGAGTAAGATTGAAATTAATAAAAAACTAAAAATCAGATATCAACAAAAAAATAATATTAAGATAAATAACCATGAAACGTCCGATAATAATTTCGGGACCATGCAGCGCCGAAACAGAAGAACAAACAATAATAACCTGCACAAAACTTGCAGAAACGCAAAAAGTGGATATTTTGCGGGCAGGAATATGGAAACCGCGAACCAATCCCGAATCGTTTGAAGGTGTTGGCGAACTTGGATTGATGTGGCTTACAACGGCAAAACGAATCACAGGGCTGCCAATAGCAATTGAAGTGGCAAATGCCGAACATACTCACAAAGCGCTTGAATACGGTGTTGATTATATTTGGATTGGCGCACGAACAACCGTAAATCCGTTTTATGTAAAAGAAATTGCAAATGTTTTAAAAGGTACGAAAGTTAAAGTATTAATTAAAAATCCTATAAATCCCGATATATCGCTGTGGAGTGGCGCAATAGAACGAATTGCTCACGCGCGGGGAATTGAAAATATATGGCTCGTTCATCGCGGATTTTCGGCTTACGGATACAGCGAATATCGTAATACGCCTTTATGGTATTTGATTTTTGATATTCGCCGCCAGTTTCCCGATATGAAAATTCTTTGCGACCCATCGCATATTTGCGGCAATCGCGAAAATTTGCTTAACATATCGCAAATCGCCGCCGACTTAAACTACGACGGTTTGATGATAGAATCGCATATTTGTCCGACTGCCGCGTGGAGCGATGCAAATCAACAAATTACACCCAACGAATTAAAAATACTTCTCGACGCTCTAAAATGGCGGGATGTGAATAACGATAATTCTATTTTTTCATATTCGCTGAGTAAATTCCGCTCCGAAATTGACCAAATCGACTCCGATATGTTTGAATTGCTAAGCCGAAGAATGAAACTTGCCGAAGAAATAGGACGAATAAAACTACAAAGCAATGTTTCGATTTTTCAGGGACAACGCTGGATTAATGTTGTAGAACGAATACTTTCGCGGGCAAACCGCCTCAACCTTAGCGCAACATTTATTCGCGATGTTCTTGATGCTGTTCACGCTGAAAGTATTAACCGACAAAATGAAATTATGAACAAAAAGAAATAATAATGGTTAGTGGTTAATGATTAATGATTAGAAAATTTTTTATGAAAATTAAAAAGATAATATTAATAATGTGCGTTGTGTTGTTTTCGACTAACATTTTTGCACAAAACGAATTTGAGATGAACAAACGTTTCAGATTTAAAGATTTTTGCTTTGACGATAATATCCGAACCGTTATGGCATATAAAACAGGAAACGAAATGTCTGAACCATATTTAGAACTTGGCAGCAGCGAAACAATAACTTTCATGTTCGACGATTTATCGGAAGATACGCGCGATTTTTTTTATGTGGTCAAACATTGCAATGCCGATTGGGAAGAAGACAATTTGTTTGTAGGCGATTATATGAAAGGATTTTCAGAAAACAATCTGTACAATTTCAGCTCGGCGATAAACACAAGCGTATATTACAAAAATTACACTCTCACAATTCCCAACGCAGATGTGCAAATACTGACATCAGGAAATTATCTGCTCAAAGTTTACGACAGATACAACAATAATGAACCCGTTTTTCAGAAAGGATTTAAGATTTTTGAAAATAAAGTTGCATTAACTTTAAAATACCGACACATTGTAAGTTACGGTAGCGATGGAAAACAACAATTGGAATTTTCGGTAACGCGCGGAAGTTTGCCTATGCAAAATCCGTACAACGAACTTAAATTGCGGGTCGAACAAAATTCGCAACGTATGCCGGCACACGATTTGCCAACAATCGCCTTCCAAAATAATTTGACTGTCGATTATTCAAATGCAACAAAAAACGTATTTAAAGGCGAAAACGAATATCGACTGTTCGACACGCGCACCCTTGCATACAATGCCGACGGTGTAAATAAAATCGTAAACCAAAATCGCCAGTATCACGTTTTACTTAATATCGACCGCGAAAACGACAAAGAAGTTTATGAATATAAACGAGATATAAACGGTAAATATATTATCGAATCCGACCGTATGAATAAAAGTCATACCGACAAAAATCTGGAATCCGATTATCTGAACGTTTATTTTACTATCGAAAA
>JAITOP010000186.1 GCA_031289895.1 Prevotellaceae bacterium | reverse complement strand
AAGTCGCTAATCCAACTAACGATGTTTGCTTTATCAAAAAATATAAGCCACGCGCCGAATACTATCAATGTGAGAATATATTTACTCCCGACATTTTGTTTTAATATGTTTTTTATTTTATCCCAATACATAATTTTAATGTGCTAAATATTAATGTGCTAATGTGTTGCTAATGTGCTAATGTGCTAATATGTTAATGTGCTAATATTTCTTTACAAACTTTACGACTTTACAAACTTTATACTTTACAACTTTACAACTTTACAAACTTTATACTTTACAACTTTAAAAACTTTTTCCTTTCTAACTTTAAGGGTTAACTTTTTTTCCTTTGCAGAAAGTCATTATTATATCAAAATTTTTATCTACGATATTAATATCTGCATCTTTGTCTAAACTTATTGAGCCTTTGTGTGGTAAGTTCAGCAATTTTGCAGTTGTTGCACCCGCCATTTTCAGAACATCGGCAATAGGAAATTGCACATTAAAAATCAAGTGGCGCACCATTGTATCAATAGGCGATATTGATGATGCCAAAGATGTTCGGCTTTCGTTCATCGCAACGCCGTGTTCAATAACATAGGTTAATCCGCAGGTGTGAATAACCTGTCCGTGCTTGCAACCCGCCGCCATGTTAGCATCCGAGCAAATTATAAGTTTATCCGCGCCTTTACATTTGTATGCAATTTGCAATAATTCCTTAGGCAGATGATAACCGTCTGCAATGATTTCGGCATAAAGCGAGTCGAAAGTTAATCCGGCTTCAACTACTCCGCCAATTCTGAACGCTCCTTCTTTTTTTGTTTGCGACATTGCGTTGTAAAGATGCGTAACGCTTGTTGCGCCTTTTGTCAGGGCGTATTCAACTTCATTTATTGTTGCGCAACTGTGTCCTATCGAAATTTGTATTCCCATATTGCGTATAGCGGGAAAATATTCTACGTTTTGCTCAACTTCGGGCGCGATAGTTGTGCGGCGTATCACATCTTTATAATCGTCGTACAATTTTAAATATTCATCATTTATGGCAATAATATGATTTTCGGCTTGCGAACCTTTGTACACTTTATTCAAAAAAGGACCTTCGAGATGACAGCCGCCTATTTGAGTTTTTCCCGGCTGATTGTATTTCATGGCTTCGCGAATAGACTCCAATCCGTGTTTTATTGTAGTTATATCGTTTGCCGCAAGCGAAGGATAAATAAGCGTAACGCCGTGTTTGCCGTAAAAATCGCGCATCCCGATTATTGATTCCAAATCGCCCTTATTGCAATCGAAACCGCCGCCGCCGTGGCAATGTGAGTCTATAAAACCCGGAACAGCAATAAGATTTTTACCATCTATTATTTTTGCATCCTGCGGAGTTATCGGCTCTGCGTGTATTTCGGATATTATTTCGTCATCTGTAATCAGAGAGCCGTTTTTGATAAAACATCCTTCACTGTAAATATCAATATTTTTAATACATATTTTCATTTTATCGTTTATGAGTAAATCGCCGAATATTTGATTTCACAAAGTTATAAAATTTGTTGATAAAAAATATTTTTTTTTCAAAAATTCTTTTAATATTTGATTTATTAACAATAAACAACTATATTTGTGAAAAAAATAATTATTAAAAGGTATGAAACCAACTTTATTAATTCTCGCGGCAGGACTGGGAAATCGCTATGGAGGCTTAAAACAGTTAGATGAAGTAGGTCCCAATGGCGAAACAATAATGGATTATTCGGTGTATGATGCAAAACGCGCCGGATTTGGGAAAATTGTTTTTGTAATTCGTAAAGATTTTGCAGCCGAGTTTGAAAAAAAAATATTAAGCAAATATATAAATCAGATAGATGCCGAATATGTTTTTCAGGATGTAAATGATATTCCCGAAGGATGTAATTTTGATACGAACAGAAAAAAGCCTTGGGGAACCGGACATGCTGTTATTGTTGCCGAAAAAGCAATAAATACGCCGTTTGCAGTAGTCAATGCCGACGATTTTTACGGCTACGATGCTTTTTGCGTAACAGCCGAATATTTGCAAAATAAGCAACATTCGCAAAAAAAATATTCGATGGTAGGTTATATAATTAATAACACTTTGTCCGAATCGGGTTCTGTTTCGCGCGGCGTGTGCAAGGTCAACGAAAATAATGTTCTCACAAATGTTATAGAACGTACAAAAATTGAACGAACAGGCGAATCTATTACATATATTGACGAAAACGGAAATTTGGTGAAAATACAGGATAACGCAATAGTATCAATGAATTTTTGGGGTTTTACACCCGATTATTTTGATTATTCAAAACAACTTTTTATTGATTTTTTGAAAGAAAACCGCAGCAATAACGAAGCCGAATTTTATATACCTACTGTTGTAAATAATCTTATCGGCAACCGACAGGCAGAAGTAAAAGTATTATCAACAAACGCAAAATGGTTTGGAATAACATATTCACAAGATAAAATACAAACCAAACAAAATATAAATAAACTGATAGAAAACGGAGAATATCCGCAAAAAATATTTAAATAAAAATTTTTATGAAAAAGATTATGAAAAAGATTATAAGCATAATATCACTTATCTTGATATTTTTCACGTTTAACGAAAAACTTTATGCACAAACCTCAACACAAGGCAAAGATTTTTGGGTATCGTTTGGTAAAAATTGGACACAGACTGCTAACGAGGTTAATCTGCAAGTACGAATTGTTGCCAGCCAGGATGCATTAGTTACATTTACATATAAGCAAACAGGAATTATATATTCTCTTCCTGTTATTTTGGCAGGAGAAGTTAGAACCATTACTTTATCATCTGCCACACCTCATCAGAAAAGCAG
>JAITOP010000154.1 GCA_031289895.1 Prevotellaceae bacterium | reverse complement strand
GCAACCAATCATCATCCTAAGCGGGACGCTCGATTGCCCAACATCGGAATACAACGGCGAAAATTCTTTCTCGAAGTATTTCCAATTGATTTTTTGAGCCAACAGAACCAGCTCATGATTCATATTGATGAAGTCGCTCAACAGTGGCGCGAACATATTTCTTTGACTTTGATCTTTACTTTTTCCTAACATAATTTGCCAGTTTTTATTCCGCAAAGATACAAAATCTTGCAAATATATGCAAGTATTTTGTGTTATAATATGTTAATAATCAAATTATTAACGGCTTTTTAAGGAGCGACTAAATACTGAGTACAGAGTACAGAATACTGAATACTGAGTACGGAATACAGGAATACCAATTATTTTTCAAACGCCTCAACAGCCATTTTCCACTCAGCAGGAATGGGAAATGAGATATTATTTTGCACATCAAGCGTTGAGAATATGCAGTGCGATTTCATTTTTATGTTTCCTTTGTCGTCAACTATTTGCTGGTTCATGGCTATGCTGCGATTGCCTATTCGCGTGGTTTGGGTTATCACAAAAATATTATCGTTTATATGTGTTGGTTGCAAAAAATCGCTGTCGATGTGCACAAGCACGAGCGTTTTTTCGTCCCAGTTTATGAATTTTCTTATCGTTTTGTTCAGATAGTCCAATCGCGCAACATCTAAATACTGACTGTATATCGAATTATTTACGTGTCCAAGGCGGTCGATATCGCTAAAACGAATTTGTATTGGAATTTTGTGCATTTTATTTTCCGTTTTAATTATTTCCGTATTACTTCAACTTCGTTTTTTAATCCTAATTTTATTATTGCCGATGGTTTGTTTGTAGCGTATTTTTCAAAAATGCTGTTCACTACAAAATCAACATTATTACGAATTTCTTCGGAAATATCATTAAATTTTTTCGGTGATTTTTCGTCCGAAATATTTGCTGATGTTGATACTATCGGGCGGTTTAAGGCAAATATAAGTTGTTTGCAAAATTCGTGATTTACAACTCGTATTCCTATAGTTTGGTCGGCAGCAATAAGGTTTGGCGCAAGATTTACGGCTTGCGGATAAATTATCGTCAGCGGTGTAGTGCTAAGTTCAATCAAATCTGACGCTATGTTTGGAATTTGTTTTACATATCGCGAAATTCTGTCGGCATTATCAACAAGCACGAGCATTGTTTTGCTGTCGCTGCGTTGTTTCAGTTTGTAAATTTTTTCAACAGCGGCGGCGTTTGTCGCATCGCAGCCTATTCCCCAGATGGTGTCGGTGGGATATAAAATTATTCCGCCGTTTTTTAGAATTTCAACGGCTTTTTTTATTTCATTTTTCATTGTTTAACTGTAATTTTACTATAACGGGATAGTGGTCTGAATATTTAATTTTTTTTGCCACCGTATATTCTACGGTTGCAATATTTTTATCGGTAAATATATAATCGATTCGCAAAAATGAAAATAATTTTTTGTAAGTATTTGGCATTCCGCCGCCTGCTACTATAAATGTATCGTTCATTTTTCCTTTTATTTTCTGATATGAGTATGACATTGGCGTATCGTTAAAATCGCCGCAAACTATTGCAGGATATGGCGATTTTGCTATGTTTTGCGCAATAAGTTCAACTTGTTTTGCACGTTTTTTGAAAGCGTTTCGCAAGTTCACAACTACACGTTTCAATTCCTTAGTATAATTTGCATTTTGAGATGTTAAAAGTTGCTGTGTGCCGTCGGGATTGAAGTTTGTAGATTGCAAATGACACGAATATGCCCGCACAATTTTTCCGTTGATATTTATGTCGGTTAAAACCACGCGAGTGCCTGCAAAATTAAAGTTATTTTCGCTTTCGAAAGGATATTTGCTGAATATTTTTTGACCGCCGTAATCGCCATAAATATACTGATATTCCTGATGTAATTTTTGCAATATTTTGTGTGATTTTATTTCGCTGTTATTTGCTGAATATTCTTGCAAACAAATAATATCGGCATTTTCGGCAAGTAAAAAAGTTGAAATTTCGTCGTATGTTGTTGCTTTGTAATTGTCGATATTTTTAAAATCGTGTACATTATAACTTATTATTTTTATGTTTTTTTCGTCATCGGATTTGCTGCCCGAAAATTGAAAAAATCTGCCCCAAAACAGAATTGATATTATAAATATTACGAAATTAAAATATACGATTTTACTTTTCATTATTCGCAATATAATAACAACAATAATATTGGAAACAAAAATGGCAGGAAAAAACAATCCGAACAGTTGAAAAATCCAATATTTCACAGGGCTTATATAACATGCTGCAATTGACATCAGCAACATCACGGCAAGTAAAATTGCGGCTATTTTAATTATAAATAAAAATATTTTGGTTACATGTTTCATTCAAATATTATTTAGTAAAACATATTTCGTTTTTTACCCCATATTTTTATCAGGATAAATCCGAAAATCATACCACCCAAATGCGCTGTGTGAGCAATTCCGCCGCCCACAGGATTATTTATTGCCAAATATAATTCTATCGCTCCGTAAATCATTACAAAATATTTTGCTTTGAGCCTTACCGGCGGAAACAATAATTGCAACACAGTGTTTGGAAACAACATTCCGAAACCGAGCAAAACGCCGAACACCGCTCCGCTTGCGCCTACAACAGGAACATTTATCAAGTCGTACCATTGATTTATATAAAAATCGGCTGATGAATATTTCAGTTCTTGGCTAAGTAACGACTTCATATTTTCAAGTATTGCAGGGTCGATATGCGATTGTATTGAACTTAACTGAAAATAATTTACAAGCGTATAAATAACCGCCGCGCCCAATCCGGTAACAAAATAAAAAATGAAAAATCGTTGCGAACCCCAAACTTTTTCAAGTATTTTGCCAAACATCCACAGTGCATACATGTTGAAAACCAAATGAAAAATTCCGCCGTGCATAAACATGTGTGTAATAAATTGGTAAGGATGAAAAAACGGGGACGAGGGATAAAATAGCGCAAAACTAAAAAGGTTAAAAGCATTGCTTGCTATAAGCATCAACACGTTTATAATTATTATGTTTGTAACAACCGGTGTTGATTTGTCGAAAATTGTATTTGTATTATAATTCATTTTATTTAAAAAATCTTGTTTTTATTTCATCAAAAGTTATTATTGTCAATGTTGGTTTGCCTTCGGGACAAATATTGGGTCGGTTGCACGACAGCAATTTCCCCACAAAATTATTCATCTCGTCGGCACTTAATGTTTTGTTTCCTATTGCAGATGCCTTTGCCAATGCCGCCGCAAGTCGTTCTTTGCTCTTTTTTTCGATGTTTGATGTTTCGTCTTTCAGGTCGTCGATTATTGCATGAACAATGGTTTCGGCTTCATCATTTCCTGTGTTTGCGGGCAATCCGTTAACTACTACCGTATTTTTTCCGAAAATTCGTATATCAAAACCTATTTTATACAAATCGTCAATTCGCTCTGATATTGTTACAAAATCCATTGCGCTGAGTTCTATTGTTTTTGGAAAAATTTCCTGTTGAATACATTCGTTTGCCGATTCAAAATCGTTTAAAAACTGTTCAAATAATATTCGTTGATGTGCGCGTTTCTGGTCAATTATCATTAGTCCCGACCTCGAATTTGTTGCGATATAACTGTCTTTTATCTGTATAAATTTTTCAGATAAATGTTGAGACGAATTAAATAATTTAGGAGTATCATCATCTGTATTTTGAATTTCAGAAACATCAGTTCCTTCGTACATTTTTTGCCAATCTTTATCTATTTTTTCTTGTTTAAATGTGTTTGTTTTTTTCTCGTTTTCAAATGGGTTAAATGTTTCATCAACATCTAATTTGGGAACGACAAATTTTGTGCCTGACGTAATCACCGGTATATCTATTTTGTCGTCAACATCAAAATTAATTTTCGGAGCAAGTGCAAATTTTCCCAAAGTCTCTCGTACTGCGGCATTCAGCACTTGCCATATTGTTTGTTCTTCGCTAAATTTTATTTCAACTTTTGTAGTATGAATATTTACATCAAGATTTTCGGGATTCACCGTCAGATATAAAAAAAACGCGGGATAACTGCCGTATTGAATCAGTTGTTCGTAAGCATTTATAACTGCTTTTTGAAAATACGCGCTTTTGAAAAATCGGTTGTTTGCAAAGAAAAATTGTTCACCTGCCGTTTTGCGCACTTGTTCGGGTTTGCTTATGTAGCCTTCTATTTTCACAATGCTTGTTTCAACTTGCACGGCAATAAGATTTGTGCCTGTATTTTTTCCGAAAATTCCTAAAATTCGTTGTCGCGTATTGCCTTTCGGAAGATTATAAATTGTTGTTCCGTTTGATGTAAACGTAAATTCGATATGCGGATTACAAAGAGCGACACGTTGAAATTCGTTCATAATATGTTTCAATTCAGCGTTTTCAGATTTCAGAAATTTACGACGTGCAGGAACATTAAAAAACAAATTGCGCACCGAAAACGATGAACCTACCGCGCAACTTATTGTTTCCTGACTAACAAGAGTAGATGCGTTTATGCAAATTTGAGTTCCTGTTTCGTCTTCGTGGCTTCGTGTTTTCAGTTCTACTTCGGCAATTGAGGCTATTGATGCTAACGCTTCGCCGCGAAAACCGAAAGTGTACAAACTCAATAAATCATCAGCCGAAGATATTTTTGATGTAGCGTGCCGTTCAAACGATAATCGCGCGTCAGTATCGCTCATTCCCGAACCGTTGTCAATTACCTGAATTAGTGTTCGTCCCGAATCTTTTATAATTACGTTTATGGATGTGCTTCCTGCATCAACGGCATTTTCTATCAATTCTTTTATGACAGACGCGGGACGCTGTATAACTTCGCCCGCAGCTATTTGATTTGCAACACTATCTGGTAAAACTTTTATCATTATTCATTTGTATTTTCGGTTGTATCAATATCTTCATCTTCGTCAACAATAACTATCTGAGTATCCGTACTCCAATCGTATTTTTCCGCAGCATTTGTGTTTTCTGTTTTCGTATTATTTTTATAATAATTTTCGGGATTTATAAGATACTCAAAGTTACGTATAGCAACGAAAGCAGCAACTACAAAAAGCAAAACTGCAGCATAAACAAAAAGCCGTTTATTTGGTAATTTAACTTCGGTGCGCTTTTTGTCTGCCAGATGATAAGCCTTTTTGAAATTGATATTTTCACGTTTAAATGTATATTCCTCATCTGAATTTAAACTTTCTTCAATTTTGCGAACCCGCTCGTCAAGTTCTTCTTTATTAGCATCATAATATCGTGGCTTATATTCAAAAACACGATGTTTAGGTATTTTAAAAAAAGTTATTTTCATATTTCGATTTCAAATTTATATTCGATTAATTTACAAAGATAAGTAATTTTATGGAAAATGATAAACAAAATATTTAACTTTGCACATAATTGAAGCGAAAAATATGCAAACTATCGAAGTAAAAACGGCAACAGGCAAACATTCTAAAATATTTGTAGGCGAAGATTTTACTAAACTTCACAACTATTTGCCATCGCAAAAAACTGTTGTAATAATTGATGAAAATATTTTTGATTTGTATTCCGATTTTTTTGAAATTTATGAATGTATAAAAATACACGCATCCGAAAAAAACAAAACGCTTGAAACAGTTGAAAATATTATCGGTCAGCTAATAAATTTACATGCCGACAGGTCAACATTTATTGTTGGCGTTGGCGGAGGAATTACTTGCGATATTGCAGGATTTGCGGCATCGGTTTATATGCGCGGCGTAAAATTTGCATTTGTTTCGGCATCGTTGCTGTCGCAGGTTGACGCTTCGATTGGCGGAAAAAACGGCGTGAATTTTGATGGTTTTAAAAATATGATTGGAACTTTCAATCAACCCGAATTTGTGATTTGCGATACAAAAATGCTTGCAAATCTTCCCGAAAATGAATTTATCGGCGGGCTGAGCGAAATTGTGAAAATTGCTTTGATAAAAGATGCCGAAATGTTTGATTTTATTGAACATAATACCGATGAAATTTTAAAGCGAGATGAAAAAATCATGCAGAAATTAATTGCAAAATCCATACAACACAAAGCCGATATTATACAGCGTGATGAATTTGAAAATGGCGAGCGCCGAATGTTGAATTTCGGACACACGCTTGCTCATGCAATTGAACGAAATTCTGATATTTCGCACGGCTTTGCGGTGAGTGCAGGAATGATGTTTTCTGCAAAAATTTCGCAACATTTAAATTTAATATCGCACAATGATGTTGCTCGTATAAAAAATCTGCTTGCCGCATTGGGCTTGCCTTTCAGCACAAATATTGATGACAAATTATTATTTAAAACACTTATTAACGACAAGAAAAAAAATAATGATGAAATAAATTTTGTGTTAATAAAATCAATAGGAACATCAACCGAAATGCGTATAAACATTGATGATTTCAAAAATTTAATTTCAATTTTCAAATAATTATGATTTGTGTCGGCATCATAGAGCAAAATATTGAGAAATGCGTTGAAATATTGAAAAAATGCGAAATGGCAGAGTTGCGTTTTGACAAAATACAACCCAAAACAGAAGAAATATCCAAACTTTTACAATTTAAAATTCCTATAATAGCAACCTGTCGCAAAGGAATATACAATGATTGTCAGCGGCTGAAAATACTTAAAATCGCCGCAGAAAATAAAACAACTTACATAGATATTGAACTTGAATCGGATAAAAATTATCGCGAAAAACTTATTGATATTGCGCGTTCAAACAAATGTAAAATAATTATTTCGTATCATAATTTTAATGAAACGCCTGATATTGCTACGCTCCACAACATTGCAAAACAAGCAAAAACATACAATCCCGATTTTATAAAAATAGTAACAACAGCGCAGAAAACGGAGGATAATTTACAAATTCTTTCGTTGTACGAAAAAGAAAAAAATCTTATCGCGTTTGCTATGGGCGAATTAGGAAAACACTCGCGAATAGAAAGTTTTAAACTCGGCTCGCCCTTTATTTATGCGGCTTACGCGAGTGAGCAAAAATCTGCCGATGGTCAAATGACAATAGATGAAATTAAAAAAATATTACAACAATGAAAAAATTTGCTCTTGTCGGAAAGCCCATTTTGCACAGTAAAAGTCCTGATTTATTTAGGGCTGCATACAATAATTCCGATTTTGAATATTCGTTAATCGAAACTACGGATGTAAAATTTGTTGAAAATTTGTTGCGAAATAAAATGCTATCGGGCGTAAACGTTACCATACCTATAAAAATCGACGCTTTATCAATTGTTGATGAAATAGATGAAACAGCAAAAATTATAGGTGCAACAAATGTAATTATCTTGCACGACAATAATAAATTGAAAGCATACAATACAGATTATCACGGTGTTTTGCAGACATTAAATGATTTTAATATTGATATTAAAAATAAAGAATGTTTGATAATTGGTGCAGGAGGCGCGGCTATGGCTGCTGCTTTTGCTTTGCACAAACTCGGCGCAAATATTACCATAGCAAACCGAACAATTTATAAGGCAAAAAAAATTGCAGAAAAAATAAATTGCAAAACAATAAATACCGATGCAATAAACGAAAATATATCAAATAAAAAATTAATAGTAAATACTTTACCTCCTGATATTTGTATGGTTGATGGTGAATATTTAAATTCGCAACAAATTATTTTTGATGCTGCGCTTCAACAATCATGTTTGTTACAAAAAGCACAATCAAAAGGTTGTAAATGTATTGATGGACGATTTTGGTTATTGCAACAAGGTGTTGCTGCGTATAAAATTTTTACTCAGCAACAACCAAACATAAACGCAATGCGTAAAATATTAAATATCTGAATTATGCAAGTAAAATTAAAGCCATGTAAAATACAAGGACATGTTTGTGCGCCGTCGTCAAAAAGCATGATGATACGCGCCATTGCAGCGGCGGTTTTATGCACGGAAAAAACAACAATAAAAAATTTTGCCGACTGCAATGACACCAAAGCCGCAATAAATATAGCAAAATCGCTTGGCGCAGAAATCGAAACAAACAAAAATGAAATTCAAATAATAAGTAAAAAAATAAATAAAATAACAACTCTGCATTGCGGCGAATCGGCTTTGTGCGCACGCATTTTTGCTCCTGTTGTCAGTTTATTTTCGGATGAATTTGAAATTTCAGGTGAAAAATCTCTATTAAAAAGAAATATCAGCGATTTACTGCAAGCCTTGAATTTATTAGGTTTGGACTGTGATGACAAAAAATATTTGCCTGTAAAAATAAAAGGAAAAATAAAAAGCGGAAAAATAAAAATTGATGGAAATGCAGGCTCGCAAACACTTTCGGGCTTATTAACCGCTTTGCCGCTTTGCGAAAATAATTCTGTTATTGATGTTGAAAATCTGAAAAGCAAACCGTATATTGATTTAACCATAAGTGTTTTAGAAAAATTCGGAATAAAAATAATCAACGAAAATTATAAAAGATTTTTTATCGCCGGAAACCAAAAATATAAAGCCTGTACAATCAATATCGAAGGCGATTGGAGTGGCGTTTCGTGTTTATTTGCAGCGGCGGCAATCGGCGGCGAAATTTCTGTGGAAAATTTAAATATAAAATCAAAGCAGGCAGACGTTGCAATGCTTGATGTACTGCGGCTTTGCGGAGCAGATATTAATATCGAAAATGATAAAATTACTGTGAAAAAAAATCAACTTCGGGCTTTCAGTTTTGATGCTTCCGATTGTCCCGATTTGTTTGCTGCGATTGTTGCCTTAGCCGCAAACTGCAACGGAAGAAGTATCATCAAAGGCGCATTACGATTGAAAAATAAAGAAAGCGACAGAGCAAAAATTTTACAACAGGAATTTGCCAAATTAAACATAAAAATTGAGTTGAAAGATGATGAAATGTATATTTTCGGCGGCAACATCAATCACGCAACCGTTAATTCTCACAACGACCATCGAATTGCAATGGCGTTAGCAGTAGCATCAATAAACAGCAACGGAAGTGTAATCGTAGAAAATGCCGAATGTGTAGCAAAATCATATCCCGATTTTTGGGAAGATTTTTTTAATGCGAGTCATTAGTTGTAAGTTGTAAGTCGTAAGTCATTAGTTGTTAGTTGGCTTATCAATTATTAATTACTATTTTGTTGAATACAAAACAAAGTCGTTTTTTGAAAAATTTTTATTTCACGCACGGTTTTTCTCCTTGAAAATTCTGATTTTTCAATAAAAATTCAGTAATGCGTTCGTCTATAATTTTGCAATAATTTTCGTCTATTTCGAAACCTGTAAAATTTCTGTCGGTTGTAAGCGCAGCAATGGCTGTAGTGCCTGAACCCATAAACGGGTCGAGGATTAAATCGCCGGCATTGCTGCTGATTTCAATAAACGGAATACAAACTTTTAGCGGTTTTTGCGTTTCATGTTTTTTTCGTTCTTTTCCCATGCAAATAGGCGATTCGATGAAATTGTGCATTTCGTTTACCGGCTTGTGATTCCACGTTTTGGGCGTTCCTTTCGAAAAATGAACAAGCAATTCCATGCTGTTTGCAAACATTTTGCGCGTATAAATTGCAGGAAACGGATTTGTTTTGTGCCAATGTATAACTTTGCGAAACTGAAATCCGGCTTTGGTTACAATGCGATTGATGTACGACACAAAATCGTCGCCGCACCACAAATAACCGCTTGCTCCGTTTTTTGCAACTCTGTAACATTCGCACAAAACATTTTCTATAAATTCCAAATATTCCGTTTCGGATGCATAACCATCGAATTTAAATTCGGTAACAACATCTTTGTGATTTTTCAAGCCTTTAACATTCTGCGCACGATTTTGATAATAAGGCGGGTCGGTAAAAATTAAATCTACCGATTCATCATCAATTTTTTTGAAACCGCGCAAGCAATCTGTTTTGTATATATGATTTATCTTCATTAAAATTTTGATTTTTGAACGGTAAAGTTATAACTTTTTTGCTTGATACAAATTTAAAACCACTTTTCGAACTAAAACATTATCGTCAAAAATAAGAAAATTCAAAAAAAATTTATACATTTGCAAAATCAAAATGACACGCTGAAATATGTTGGGGTATTAGCTCAGTTGGCTAGAGTGTTTGACTGGCAGTCAAAAGGTCATCGGTTCGATTCCGATATGCTCCACAATCAAAAATCTCATATAATATTAATAAATATTTATATAGTGATATAATATGTTGTTAATCAATATCTTAAAATAATAATTTGCGGTTTTTGGTTCATATATAAATATCATTATTTAACCTTTTTGAAATTAAAAATCTTATGAAAGTAGTAGCAATACAAGGCAGCCCGCGAAAAAATGGAAATACGTTTTTTGCATTAACCGTTATATCGAAAATATTTAACGACGAAGGAATTGATTTTGAAATTATTGAAATCGGAGGCAAACACATTCGGGGATGTACGGCTTGCGAAAAATGTTATGAAAATCGAGACGGTAAATGCGCCATAACAAACGATGTTTTAAACGAAACTGTTGCAAAAATGAAAAATGCAGACGGAATTATTCTTGCCTCGCCTGTATATTATTCGGGAATTGCGGGAACGATGAAGTGTTTTTTAGACCGCGCTTTTTATGTTGCCGATGTTAACGGCGGATGGTTTCGTCATAAAATAGGCGCATCGGTAGTGGCTGTGCGGCGAACGGGCGGAAGTATGACATTCAACAGTTTAAATCATTATCTTAATATTGCTGAAATGCTTATTCCATCGTCAAATTATTGGAATATTATACACGGACTTGCGCCGGGCGATGCATCAAAAGATGAAGAAGGAATACAAATAATGCAAATGCTTGCAAAAAATATGGCGTGGATGCTGAAAATGCGTGAACACACAAAGGATATAGAACCCAAGCAAGCCGAAAAAGTATTTACAAATTTTATAAGATAAGCAAAATGAAAAAACGTGAATTTATAAAGGCTGCAACGTTGGCAGGAACAGGGTTGGTGTTGGGTGCTGTTTCGGGACAATTGTTTAAATCCGAAAAGAAAAACAAAAATAAAAAAGTAATTGCAATCAACGGAAGCCCCGACGAAAACGGAAATACGGCGTATGCCTTATCGGTTATCGAAGAAATTTTTCGCAACGAAAATGTAAATTTTGAAATCATTCATATCGGCAAAAGCGATATCAGAGGCTGTATCGCTTGCAGCAAATGCCATATCGAAAAAACCGTTTGCGTACACACTACCGACGACGAAAAAAAATGGATAGAATTAATGAAAAATGCCGATGCAATTATCTTAGCATCACCAACTTATTTCGGCGGAATTGCAGGAACAATGAAATCGTTTCTGGATAAAGCGTTTTTTTCGAGTTCAAAAAACTTTCGCAATAAAATAGGCGCGGCGGTTGTAACTACACGCAGAACAGGCGCATCAATGACGTTTGAAGGTCTAAATCAATATTTTACAATTTCGGAAATGCCTGTTGCATCGTCAACTTATTGGAACAACATTCGCGGTTTAACAGTTGACGATTTGAAAAACGACAGCGAAGGCATACGCACATTGCAAAATCTTGCTAAAAATATTATAGAATTAATATGATTTTTATTTTTGAATGATGAAAGATTTTCTTTTTGGAAAAACATTAAACGAACTTACCGAAATAGTATCACAGCTTGCGTTGCCGCGTTTTGCAGCAAAACAAATTGCCGATTGGTTGTATAAAAAACGAGTGAAAACAATTGCCGAAATGACAAATATTTCACTTGAAAACAGACAAAAAATTGAAGAAAAATTTGATATTGGCGTTTCGTTTCCATCGAAAAATCAAATATCGGCAGACGGAACAAAAAAATATCTTTTCGAAATAAATCATAATAAAAAAGCGTTCATCGAATCGGTTTATATTCCTGAACCCGACCGCGCTACGCTTTGTGTTTCGTCGCAGGCAGGTTGCAAAATGGCTTGCAAATTTTGCATGACGGGTCGACAAGGTTTTCAATCGAATTTGACAGCGGGCGAAATCTTAAATCAAATTTGCAGTATTCCCGATTCCGACTCGCTTACAAACGTTGTGTATATGGGCATGGGAGAGCCTTTCGATAACATAGAAAATGTTCTTAAAAGTCTTGAAATAATAACTTCGGATTATGGTTTTGCATGGTCACCAAAGCGAGTAACGGTTTCGACAATAGGAATTATTCCCGCGATGACGGAATTTATAAACAAAAGCAAATGTCATTTGGCAATAAGTCTGCACAATCCCTTTGATGACGAGCGTTTGCAACTTATGCCGCTGCAAAAAAAATATCCTGTCGGCGATATTATAAAAACATTGCGCGATTACGATTTTTCACATCAACGGCGATTGAGTTTTGAATATATAATGTTCGATAAAGTGAATGATACTCTGCGTCATAGCGAGGCTTTGGCAAAACTTTTGCACGAATTGGATTGCCGCGTAAATCTTATACGTTTTCATCAAATTCCCGACAGCGATTTGCGCCCGTCAAAAATTGAAAATATCGAAAAATTTCAAAAATATCTTAACAGCAAAAATATTTTGACCACACTTCGCGCCTCACGCGGCACAGATATTCTTGCCGCCTGCGGAATGCTTAGCACGCAAGAGATTTGCTATTAATTATTTACGGATTTATTTGCAAAGAAATAATCAGGAACAAAGAAGTTAATTGTGAAGTTTTTTATTTTCAATTATCAATTCTTCAAGTCGTGCGGGTGAGCGATTGCAATTCTATTCTGCTTTTGTGCTCTGCATTTTTTTTGTTTGCGTTTTTTTCATCCCAAAATAGCTATGTTTCATTTGGGGTTATTCACATTAAAGTCCTTCGGACTTTTTTCTAAATTGTCAAAATCGTAATTTTAATATTATACCAAACAGTTATCAAAACCATTATTTTCAAAAGCCGCCCTTAGTAGCAAAAATTAGCCCCGACATTCTACCCTTATTCCCTTATTTACAACATTTCAATAAGGAAATAAGGGTATGCGCTACTTGTTTTCGGCTACTAAGGGAACTTTGTATAAATAAGGGTTTTATATGTTTTTTATTTTCTATGTCTAAATCGGTATTTTGATAACTGTTTAGTATAAGAATTAAGAATTATTTGATATTCAATAATAACTTCTTAACTTATATAACTTCGACTAACGACTAAATACTAACGACCAAATACCAACGACCAAATACCAACGACTAACGACCAAATACCAACGACCAAATACCAACGACTAAATACGGAATACTGAATACTGAATACGGAATACTGAATACCTATTTCTCTTTAAGAAAGCAACCCTCGCAGTTGGTGCAATCGACTTTTTGTTTGGTATTTTTGTTTAATCGTTCAAGTTCTTCTTGTTTTACGCATTTTATTCCGAGTTTTTGCATATTTTTGTTTTTTCCTATTTCGGTTTCGGCAAATTTTCCATCTTTTTTAATCCATATTTTTACCGACATCGCGGCAACGCAAAGCAACAATATAACTGCAACAGGAATTAATATCACTAAAAATTTTTCCATTTTATATTTCGATTTTTAAAAATTCACATGAAATTTAAATCTAACGCCAAGTTTATCAACATCAGGATTCTGTCGGTACGACATTCGCCAAATCAAATCTACACGCAGCACTTTAAAGATATTATCTATGCCCGCGCTGCCTTCCATATAAGGTTTTTTGCCTAATTTGAACATTGTTATATCGCCGTTTTCGTTGGTCGGAAATTTGAAAAGCGATGTGTTTTTGTCGGGCAAATTTTTATCGCTAAGCCCGCCCCACAAGGCTTTGAATGTAACAACTTCGCGCCATTTCAGTTTTTTGAGAAAAGGAATTCTGTTGAACAAAAATCCTTGCAAATGATACGACAAATTAACCGATGCATATTTATCGCTTACAAATTCAAAAAAATTCATCATATTATACGAATAATCGTGATATGCGTAGGTTTGATTTGCATTGTGAATAAACAACAGCGGATATGATGCTGTCCCCCAGACTTTTCCGGCACGCAAATCGGTGTCGATATATCCGAAACTCGAAATCCAAAAACGTTTTCGTATCGAAAAATTTGTGTTTTGATAATTGTAATCCGAACCTAAAAAATTCTTAAATCCTATTGTATGCCAAAGAGTTATAACAGGTTCTTTTTTTGTCATTGATGCACGAAAATGTTTGTTTTGATAAAATTGCTCGTTTGGCGCAAAGCGTATCGAAAGGTTTATTTCGCTTGTTTTTAATTTCCTGATTTGTTGCAAAATGCCGTTGTTGTTATAATTTTCAAATGCAAGCGTACCTGCAGGTTCTTGCGCCAAATGTGCGATGGAAGTCTGAAATCCCCAGCCGTTGCCGATTTCCAAATCGTATTGCAGTCTGATATTTCGGCGATACACCATTTTATCAACGTTTCCGCGATTAAACGACAGCAAAAAATTATCGCTGGTCGAATAACTTAGTTCCTGTCCCAAAATTTTGGTATTATATTCATACGACAAAGCCAGCATATTCATTGGATATTCCCATTGGTGATATTTTTTCTTTGTAAACGAATATGTGAACGCGCCGAGATATTTAAATTTTTCGTCCTTTGTTCCGTAGGCTGCGTAAGTTTCTAAAAACAAATGTGGATGCAGTCGGGCATTGGTTTTTCCGCCTATGCGAAAACGATGACCTTCAATTTTATTGTGGCTGTACATTGCATTTACGGGTCCAAAATCAAACTTTTCAAATTCGATATATCCTGTTGAAAGCAACATTATTACGCTCATAAAATTTTTAAATTGCCTGACATTATTCAGAGTGTCAAGCATTTCGTAAATTCCTTGTTCGCTTTTGTTTAACGGTTCGTGTCGTGCAAGTTGCCAAAATTCGTTGGTTTTTACATCAAAATCAGAAAGGCGTATTTTCTTTTCAATTCCTTTATAATCCTTGTCGGGACGAGGTTTGTCGAACACAAAATCTTTGTACATCACCGTTCGTTTTCCGTAAATTCCCTGACTTTGTTCAAATATTCCGAAGTCGAGCGAAAGTTCGTTTTTCGATAAAACCCATGTATCGTCAACTTTATCAAACTCTTGCACTAAGGATAAATCATCAATAAAATTCATATTTATTTTTTTCATGATTTTCAGATTTGCTTTTTTTACGGCATAAGTCGAATCGGTTGTTATATAGATGTTTCCGTAAAATCCCCAATCGGCAGAATTGTGTGGAAGAAATGTAACGTTGCTGCATTTTACGCCGTCAATTTCGACTGTATCAAGCAAATAAAATTTGTAAAAAGTGTTTGCTATATTCGACAGCGGGCTTACAAAATGCTGATTCAACATCTCAATATCATTGCTGTAAATATCAATATTATTAAACAATAATTCAAGATACGACGACATTCCGGCTTGGTCGAAATATTTATCAAAACCCGATATTTTTGATGCTCGTATTATTTCGCGCAAAGTTTCCGGCGATTTTCGGTAATATTTATCGCTTACCGTTTCTTTTATAAATATCGGCAAATACGGCTTGCCATTGAGTTCCGAAGTATCGACATAATTAAACATAAACTGAAAATTGCGCAGTGCTTTTTTATTTTTCATTTCGGGTTTGATATTATTAAGCGCAAATTCAAGTTTTTCGTAACTTTCATATTCATAATAATCGTGAGCCTCGATGCGATTATGCTTTTTGTTTTCTATAACTTTCTGCATCAATTCAACAGCAGGATTATCTTTTTTGCGATAACGCACACGTTTTGGGCGCACAATAACCTCGTCGAGACTAATGGCATCGGGAACAAGAAGAATTTCGTATTTATTTTTTTTGCCTTTTTCCACTTTCAGCGTTTGGGTTTTATATCCGATAAACGAGATGTTAATTTCGTCGGAAGCCCACAGCGTTTCAAGTTGAAATTTTCCTTTCAAATCGGTTGCCGTTCCAATGTTTTTACTATTAAAAACGATATTAACAAAAGGCATATCTTCACCGGTAACAGCGTCAATAACAAC
>JAITOP010000093.1 GCA_031289895.1 Prevotellaceae bacterium | reverse complement strand
TTGATATAATATATTCGCGACAAAGGCGAACTTTCTATTATAAATACCCGCATTTGGTAGAAATACGTTTAATAATACGACAAAGGAAGGAATGTGATAATATGCTAATGTGATAATATAATAATTTTTGAATGTGATAATGTGCTAATTTTTGAATGTGATAATATGATAATTTTGAATGTGATAATATGATAAAAGGACGCAAAGGTTTTTAATTGGTATTTATTTTTTTTGCGTTCCTTGCAAGTTTCTTTGCAATCTTTGCGGTTGAAGAAAATACGACTTTTGAGACAACCTCAATTTTTTAATGAAAATATTTTTGTACTTTCGCCATAATTAATTTTAATTTTAAAATATAAATATTATACGATGAAAAAATTCTTTGCAAATTTGCCTTATGGCAATGATAAACAGACATTGTCTAAATGGCAAATAGTATGTATAGGCTTAGGTTTTTTTTGTTTTTTTATGTTTTTAACAATATTTTGTTCAAGGTTATATGTATTTTTTGGATTTGACTTAATGTCTGTTTTAAATACTCGCACAGATATATCGAAGGAGTATGGACTCACATGGTATATACTGATTTGCACATTCATTGGTCCTTTTTGCGAAGAAATTACGTTTAGATTATGCCTTTCATTCAAAAAACAGCATTTAGCAATATCATTAGCATTTATTTGTATTTGGTTTCCTGTAATTTTTATTAAAATAAAATATTTATCTATACTTTTTTTTATTTTGATAGCCTCAGGCATATTTGTTTATTTTATGGTTATGCGCTATACTACTACTGATTTTTGGAGCAAAATAAAAGAAAAATATGTTAAATATATTGTGTGGTTTTTGATACTTGTTTTTACATTGTTACACTTAAATAATTATTATCTATTTGAATGGCAATATTTTGTTGCATATATTTTAATACTTTCTCAAGCATTTTTTTTGGCAATTACAACAACATACTTTCGAGTAAATTTAGGATTTGCTTATTGTTTATTGTTTCATATAGCATATAATGCTGGTATTATATTGGAAACATTGCTCAGGGTCAACGTATTAAAATTGTAATTATTTAATTAACAATCGTTAAAAAAAATGCATTTTAATCATTTTCCTAGTTTTTTAGGGAAAGCGAATTATATATATCTTGTTTATAATGGGTTACATTTTGCAAAAAAAATAATGCTTTGACCATGAAACACTGCTGGTGAATTAAGATTAGATGCAACAGCAAATTTTGAGAATATGAATTTATTTGTACCTTTATACTTTACACGGTTTAGTTCTGCGTTTCGTCATTGCAAACGAAGTGAAGCAATCCGGAGTAAATAAGCAAATTGCTGGATTGCTTCGGGCTATGCCCTCGCAATGACGAACACCGCGCGAAGTATAATTTATAACAACAAAATAACTCCGAAGGAGTTTTATATTGATAACCCCTTGCAAACGTTGCGCAGCTCGGGGCAAAAGCAGAATAAGAAAAGCAGAACTCCGTAGTAGTTCAACTTACGAGCCAATCCAAAAATATTTTTTTGTCAACAATCATACTATAATTTTATTTATATGTAAAAAAAATCTCACTTTTTGCAAAAAAAATACTTCCGTATGTTATTTTTAGACGGAAGACTCGTTTCTTTGTGCCGTAAAAGATGATAAAATATAATACACAAGTTTTGTTATCTTTTTATAATTAACGTATTGTATAATTTAATATTTAAAATTTTATGAAAAAACAATTTGAAATTTCCGCTTACGGAGTGGAAGAAATTAGCCAAAAAGAACTTTTAGAAGTAGATGGAGGTAGTGTTGTTGGAGTGGTGCTACTTATTATATTAGGTATAGGTATTCTTGTCGGGATGGCTGCTTTATCTGAATATTTAAGAGATAATTATTATTTAGAGTATCAAGGTGTAAATTCGCAAGGAGTCCATCAATATGAATTAAAAAAATTACTTCAAGTACAAACAAACTTTATCCCGTAATTTTTTATTATATTAACAAGATTAGTAAAAAATATGAATGTAGGGTTTGTAAATTGTAACCCTACATTTTTACATATTATATTATTTTTAATTACTTTTAAATGCTCATTTATATCTCAAAAAAGTATAATTTTGTGAAAAATATTTTCAAAAATCAAATAATTTAATTGTTAAATGAAAAATAGATTTATTGTATTATGCTTTTGTTTGTTTATGTTTACGATTGTAGGATATACGCAAACAATTACATTAAAAGTTACAAGCGAAAATGAAGAAGTCGCAGGTGCGCATATCATTGTAAACGAGAAGGTTGTTGCCGTAACCGATATTAATGGAATGTCAAAAGTAAATATAAAAAAAGGAGATAAACTGCAAATAACTTACATTGGATTTAATGATGAAAAGATTACCATTACAAACAAACATATTTCTGAAAACAGAAATATTGTTATAAATCTGAAACCTAAGATATTTACTATTGATGAAGCAAAGGTAATAGCAAAAGAAGACTGGGATATATTAAAACAAAAACTAAAGAAAAATCTTAAATTAAGAACAAGTTCTGATTCTATTCCTTTTGCAATGACCGATACCATTACCGATACCATTGTAATTAAAATGTCGCGTTTTATAACAGGTAATGCTGTGTTTAAATATAGAGGAAGAACACCAAGAATAACATCTGTTTCTGTAAAACTTATTGATGCAGGCGAAATTGTAGATACAAGCTATGCTGTTGACACTGTTCGTACCGAAAACAGCGATGCGATAAAAAAAGGAATATCAGAGTTGACAGCTCACAGAATAGGTAACAATATGTGGATTGCTAACGCTATTTGCAAATTTAATAAAAGATTGAAAATATATTACAGAGGCAAAGAAGATAATTATGATATATTTTACTTCACAAAGAAAGACAAAATTCATAAATATAATGGATTATTGTATTTGAATACAAACGGCATTATAGAAAGAATAAATTGTAATTATATCTCATATACTTCAAAATATTCAACATACCATCTTGATACTTATTTTGAATATTTTACCAATGAAAATACCATTTTGCCAAAATTATATTTTAGAAAAAATTATTTTTTAAATGATAATTTAGAGATAAAAGGTTATGAATATGAAAGTTTAAATTTTATGTATGATTAAAAGTAATATAAAAAAGCATATTAAAATCTTATAAAATTAATATCTGTTTATAATTCATAATTTTATGAAAAAATTAATGCTTTGACCATGAAACACTGATGGTGAATTAAGATTAGATGCAACAGCAAATTTTGAGAATATGAATTTATTTGTACCTTTAACCGCTCAAACAAATATTATAAAGATGAAAAAAACAAAACAATACAGAATAAAT
This sequence comes from Prevotellaceae bacterium, assembly GCA_031289895.1. Taxonomy (GTDB): domain Bacteria; phylum Bacteroidota; class Bacteroidia; order Bacteroidales; family UBA932; genus JAIRKV01. The sequence continues at coordinate 10,008 of JAITOP010000093.1, read as the reverse complement.
AAACTTATATACTTGTTAATTTCATTGTGTTTATTGTCGTGCAAAGAAAATACCACCACAACATTTCCATTTACCTATGGCAAATATGGTCATATAATAATACCTGTATGTATTGCCGATACTGTTATTAATTTTGCATTTGATACAGGAGCATCTTTATCATCTATTGATATTAGAAATAAACCATCAAAACTAAAATTAACGGATAGTTGCGTAGAAGTGTCGATGTTATTGAATATAATGAAAAAAGATAAAGTGAAAATAGCCGAAAATATAAATATAAAATTCAACAAAACTGTTTTGGCTAATAATGTTACTTTTACTGTATATGACACAATCATTGAAAATATTGACACAGTGAATCTTATTGGCATGAATGTTATAAAACAGTTTTTCTGGCATTTTGATTTTGCAAATAAAACAGTAACAATATCAAAATCACCATTGGCTATTCCCAAATATTCACATACGCTATCTTATTCTTTATCTCCTTATGATTCAAATATAAATATGTCGAAAATAAATGATAGTATATATATTCTAAATTTCGATACAGGCTATACATTAAATCATGAAGATTCAACAAAAAATATTGTCGCAGATACGAATGTTATAATTGTGTATATAGCAAAAAAATATGAAAATATTAAAGCATTTGCTAATGGATTAAAAAGAAATGATTTAACAAAATATTATAATAGTTATCAAATTTATTTTGACTCAATAAAAATAAATAAAAATTGGTATAAAGACAAAATTATTGCTACTTATGAAATTCCCGTTTTGCCTGATTTTTATGATAAAAAATTAATATTCACACTAAACTTTTTCAAACAATTTGAGCAAATGTATATTGATACAAAAGAACAAATAATTTATCTGAAACCTTATGAAAATTAAAATAAAAAAAGACACTATAATAGGCTTTTTGATTGGATTGGCAACCTACATTATTATTGAAAAAGTTTTAAAAATCGGAATAACAGATTGCATTATAAATATATTCAAATAATCATAATTTTATGAAAAAATCAATTCGGGTAAAGCAGCGCGATATAAGCGATTGTGGCGCAGCGTGTTTAGCATCTGTTGCCGCTTATTATGATTTGCATTTGCCTGTTGCCAAAATTCGCCAAATGGCTCACACCGATAAGCGCGGCACAAACATTAGCGGAATGGTTGAGGCTGCCGAAATCATTGGTTTTGCAGCAAAAGGAGTGAAGGCATTAGATGCAAATAAAAAACCAAAAACAGATTCGCTTTATAAAATTCCAAAACCTGCCATTGCTCACATTCTGGTTGATAATAAATTTATGCACTTTGTTGTTATTTACAAAGTTACAAAAGATAAAATTCATATAATGAACCCCGGCACAGGCGAAATCGAAAAGCGAAACATCGAAGATTTTTGCAAAGAGTGGACAGGCTACCTTATTCTGCTTGTTCCCGACGAGGATTTTATAAAACGTAACGAAAAAACATCTATAGTTCAGCGTTTTTGGTTTTTGTTTAAACCTCACAAAGCCGTTTTTATTCAGGCAATGTTTGGCTCTGTTGTTTATACTGTTTTAGGGCTTGCATCTTCAATTTGCGTGCAAAAAATTATTGATTATGTGATACCCGAAGGCAACAAAAACCTGCTGAATCTTATTTGTATCTTAATGATAGCGGCAACATTACTGTCGTTGTTTATAAACTATGTGCGTTCGCTTTTAATGATGCGTGCCGGAATACAAATCAACACCCGCCTTGTTCTCGGTTATTATAAACATTTACTTAAACTTCCGCAAAGTTTTTTCGATACAATGCGTTCGGGCGAAATAATTTCGCGTATGGGCGATGCTGTTCGCATAAATTCGTTTATAAGCGGCACGATGTTAAATTTGGTAATAAATATTTTTACCGTTGTAGTTTCATTTGCATTAATGTTTTCATATTATTGGAAACTTGCGGTAATAATGCTTGTGATAATTCCTGTTTATTATGTGATTTATTATTTCTACAACAAAGCAAATCGCGTTATACGCCGCAAACTTATGGAACAAGGCGCAGACTTGCAAGCGCAATTGGTTGAGTCAATAAATTCGGCAAGTACAATAAAACGTTTCGGAATTGAAAATTATGCCAACATAAAAACCGAAGACCGTTATGTAACTCTTACGCGAACAGGCTGGCGTTCGGGAATTTACGATTTGATTTCAGGTTCGGCATCAAACCTTTTTTCGGGTCTGTTCACAACAACGTTGTATTGGGCAGGAACAATTTTTGTTCTCGACAGTGTTATAACTCCGGGCGAACTGATGTCGTTTAATACGCTGACAGGCTATTTTATGACGCCGGTAATAGCATTGGTAGGAGTGAGCAAAGTATTTCAGGAAGCAAAAATAGCTGCCGACCGTTTATTTGAAATTTTTGATTTGGACGAAGAAAATACCGAACAAAAAATGAGAATGACAAAAGAACAATGCGGCGATATTTTTTTCAATAATATATCGTTTAGATACGGCAGCCGCGCAAATGTTTTTACTGATTTCAGCATAAAACTTGATAAAGGTAAAATAAATGCAATTGTTGGCGAAAGCGGCAGCGGAAAAACAACTCTTGTTGCTCTTTTGCAAAATCTTTACTCGTTGCAAAACGGAAATATAACAATTGGCGGAATAGATATAAAACATGTGCATAATAGCGATTTACGCTCGCTTGTAGGCATTGTTCCGCAACGTATTGATTTATTTGACGGCAGCATTTCCGAAAATATCGTTCTTGATGATTTTGAACCTGATTGGAATCGTGTATTTATTATTTGCCGCGATGTCGGAATTTTAGATTTTATAGAAAATCTTCCCGATGGAATGAAAACCAATATAGGCGAAAACGGCGTTCAGCTTTCGGGCGGGCAACGTCAACGACTTGCAATTGCTCGCGCATTATACCATAATCCGGAAATACTGATTCTCGACGAAGCAACATCTTCACTTGATTCCGAATCAGAGCAAAATATTAAAAATATTATAAATCAACTGAAAGAAAACGATAAAACCGTAATTCTTATCGCACACCGGCTCGGCACTGTAATGACAGCCGACAAAATATTTGTTCTTGAAAACGGGACACTGACAGAAGAAGGAACACACAACGAACTTATAGCAAAAGGCAATCGCTATGCAAAATTCTGGAATGTTCAGACAAAAATTTAAACCAAGAAACAAGAAGCAAGAAACAAAGAACCAAGAAACAAGAGCAAAGAACCAAGACTTAAAAATTGAAAAATAATAAAGTTTATTATTCTACAAATTTCGTAATTCGTAATTCGTAATTCGTAATTTCGTAATTCGTAATTCGTAATTTCGTAATTCGTAATTCGTAATTGATTGCTTCTTCCAATTACAAATCAAATAAATCTCTATATATTTTTACAATTTTATCATTCAGATACTTATAATAATCACTAATGTTTTCGGTGTTCCACGAAGTTTTATTCCATTCGTTAATTCGTTTATATGTTTCTTCAAAAATTTCTTTTTCGTAAGGTGCTATTTTTTGTATTATTCCGTTGCCGTTTTTGTTGTATAGCAACGAAAAGTTCATGTATTTTACGCCGTTTCCGCGTTCTATCGGAAAAATATTGTGTTTTAATGCAACAACTTTATCGCATAAAGGAGAATTGTTGTTATCCGATTTTGTCAGTATTTCGGGCAATTGCTCGCCGCCTTTAACCCATAGCGGAACTACAACCGAACAAGGAGGAAATCCAACCGCTGTCCACATTGTTGTGCGCTCCGACGGTTCGCCTTGCTGCACTCCTTGAAAAATAATGGCTGCCGATGTGCTGTTGCGCGGAATATAATCTTGGTCGATTGCAAATTCGGGCATTAGCGTTCTCAAATCATCGTTAAGCACCGAATGATAGTACGAGCGCGATGCCGCCGTGAATATCCATTCGGGAGTAAATTTTTGCGATTCGTGATTTTCGAAAAGATATTTTGCATTTTCGTAGCGAATGTAACCCATTCCCTTATCGTCTATGCCCGAACACGAATAGTTTGTGCGTATTATATAGTTATTCGGAGCGGTTTCGGGATTGTTGGCATCATATTTTATATATGTAAAATTATTTGTTTCGTAATATGCTGCGCCGCCCTGCGCGTCAATCACGCCGAAGTTTGCCTCAATTCCCATTGGCTTTGCTACGGTGTCAAGAAAATACTCAAAATCGTGTGTTGTGGCGCAACATTCAAGCGCCATTCGCATAATTATTCCTTCGCGGTCTTTAATTTTTGTTTCGTCGTTCAAATCTTTAATATTGTACGATGCTGTATTCATAATACAAAATCCTGCGCTGTTTGTTCCTGCCCATATTTCTTCGTTTTTAATATCGGTGCTGTTGGTTAAACCTATGTACGAATATTTTGCGCCTTTGGCATAAACAATTCTGTTGTTTTCTGTGCCTGTGTCGCGATGTTTCCACATCAGCGGACGACCGTCGGCAGTGGCTTTACCCGTAATTATCGCCGAAGTGCATGCCGCCGATTTTTCAACAACCGCAAGCATTATTATTAATATTATCGCTATAATGTTTCTCATAAAATTTTTAATAAAGTTATAAAGTTATAAAGTTTGTAAAGTTTGTAAAGTTTGTAAAGTTCATAAAGTATTATTCTACAAATTTCGTAATTCGTAATTTTTGTAATTCGTAATTTTCGTAATTCGTAAATTTCGTAATTCGTAAATTTCGTAATTGTTTCGTAATGCAAAGGTAATTAATAAAAAAAGATTTTCAATACCTCAAAAGTTTATTTTTTCATTTATATTAAAAATATTCTTAATTCTTAATTTTTAATTCTCCGCACTCTTTTTGTTGCGCATTTTCATCCCCGCATTCCGCTGCGCTACATACGGGGTTATGCACATTTCGTCCCTTCGGGACTTTTTGCTATTCAACAATTTTCGTAATTTTTAATTCGTAATTTTTAATTCGTAATTCGTAATTCGTAATTTCGTAATTCGTAATTGTTTTTATGACTAAAAAAAGCGTAAAGTATAAATACTTTACGCTTTTCATTTGTTTGCTTGGTTTATTGTGCGGATAATACGTCTTTATCCGTATTTAGTACTAACTGATATATACTGTTGTACTTTGTAAATATTCCTGTTATGTTTACTTTTTTTCCGGCTACAATAGGCTCTGTTGCGCCCGATGCTGTGTAACAACTGATTGGCGTATCGGCAAATTTCGCATATCCGCTTGTTCGTACTACAATTTCACGTCCATCGCTTAGTGTAAAAGTTTGTTCGCCGTAGCTTGAATCATCTTCGGTTGTATCTGTTTCGTTTTTCTTAGCCCACGTAAGCAGATTGCCCGATTTGTAGGTTGCATTTTTCAAGGTAACCAATGTGCCGAATGTATCGTCATTAATATCGGCTGCTGTCTGAACAATTTTGGGTGTTACGGGAGTTGATATTTCGCCTCTGAATATTGTACTGTTAATAAGCACAGGCACATCAATCCACGAGTTTTGATACTTGCTGTCGGTTGACGGCGAGCCTAAACTAACCATACCGCCGTACTGTCCCAAACAAAGATGATGAGGTTTGATATAAATAATTTGTCCCACTTTGTAGGTATTGTACAGGGTTGTTTTTCCTATTTTTATTTCGATACCCGATGTTTCGTCCTGAATGTACAGTGTGCGATACAAATTGCCGCTTTTATCGGTGCTTATAACCTTACCTGCCACAATAGCATTTTCATTTTCAACCATAAGCGGCGATGATATAAATAACGCTTTCAGTTGTTTTACAGTCATATTTGGCTGCATTTGTACAGGCACAAATTCTGCGGGGTCGTCATATTTTGTACACCCTGTAAATATTAATGTCAACAGGGTTATCGAGAGTAATGTTATATTTTTCATTTTATTCATTTTTTTATTCATATTAATTTATTCAAAAAAATTATTTATCAGAAACGGAAATATACATTCAGATAATAAGTAGTACCCATCAAATAAAAATATCTTGAATCAAACGGCGAATAAATTATCTGGTCGGCATTAGATGTATCTCTGGCAAAACGCATTTGTTCGTAGCCGCCGCTTACAATTTTCTTGTTATTCAAAATATTTTTTATATCGAGATTCATTCCGAGCATATATTTTCCTATATACCAAAATTTACCTATGCTGGCATTAAGAACAAACGCGCTTGGAAATTTTTCCTGACGTGTTAGTTCTTTAATTTCATCATATCTGTTTTGTTGAGCAAGCGGTGCTACAATCATATCTGTTCGGCGCATCGGATTTAATGATATATAATTTGCGTCATAATATCCAAGGTCAACGCCTAAAAATAAATTTTTACGTGAACGATAATCCAATCCTATGTCGAAAGCCGTTTGCGGAGTTCCCGATATTTTATAGTTTTTCCAATATACTGTTTCACCTTCAACATCATTGCTGAATACTTTGCTGTTATTGTCGGCTGTTATGGTTACATTTGGATTAGACGTATAAATATAATATCCGTAACTTAACGCGCTTTTCAGAGTAATATTATAAACTAATGGTATTTCTAAGCCAACTTCTAATCCTGTATGGCTTTGGTCAATACCGCTCATAGCAAAATTAACAAATGTGCGATTTACATCATCATAAAAATTTATTACGTTTACTTGGTCTTTTATAGTTGTGTAATATCCTGACAGGCGCATTTTTATCCACGACAAGTGTAATGAATAATTCAAATCTGCGCTGGCGACTTTTTCGGTAGTAAGTCCGGATACAAAATCGTTGCGCGTTTTCGGTGATATCATTGAATGGTTAAAATTGGGTGCATTTTCAATTAAAGCCAGATTTGCCCAAAGAGTGTGCGCTCCTGATATTTTATATGTTGCGCCTATTTTTGCGGTATATGTCCAAAAATCCTGCGCCATTGATTTTCCAAACGAATTATTGGGATACAATCCTTTTCTGAACAATCCTTCGCGCCAGAAAATCGTATGTCCGCCTTCGAGTGCTGCGTAAGCCTCCCATTGTCCGCCGTTGTATTGCAAATTTGTCCACAAACGCTGGCTGTTTAATTTCGAATAATAATCGTAACCGAATTTATCACCTTCACCAACAATACGATTGGGATGATTTAAATCGTTTTGAACAATATCGCCTGCGCCAAAATCGCGTTCGGCAAACTGGTCAACATCCAACCAATATTCGCCTCCCAGCAAGTCTTTCACAACTTTAAAATATTCTGTTTGATTAATACGATAATCGAAACCGTAATTAAGTTTGAAATTATCAGACAGCAACGATGTTAATTTTACGTTTGCATTTAAATCCTGCTGGTCGGTGCGGCGTTCTTCAACAATATATTTCGAGCGGCGGGTTGTAGCGGTAGTTCCGGGAATAACACCGTCGGCAGGGTCGAAATAACTGTTGCGGTTTACATCATACAATGCAGCCCAATTAATTTGTCGTATATTCCAATCCGATGCCCAACCTTCTTCCAGATAAGCGGCTTTAACAGGGTCGTTGTTGGTGGGATTTGGATTTTCGCTAAAATAACTTGGCAGGTAGCGATAGTAATCGGGACGCGGGTCTTGCGCATCGTACCATTCCAATGCCGAATATCCGTTACGTCCAAAGCGATATGAAATGCCTGCCTGTAATTTATTTTTGGCATTAATATCAAGAGTATAATTAAGCATCACCACAGGTTCGTGATTATCGCGAACGCGGGCATTGCGTTTTTTGCCGTTTTGGTATCCCCAGTTGGCGTTGTAAAAATTGCTGTTTACCAAATCGTACACTTCCTGTGTAGATGCTGCCTGTACGCCGCGAATTGAGGGTGCGCCGAAAAATGTAAGTGCAAGACGGCTGTTGTTAATTCGTTTTTCAACAGAGCCGAAATACGACCATGAATTATTATCAACTCCGTTTACCCAAAAGTTTCCGCCCTGACGTGTAGATGCCGAAAGTGCATACGACCATCCTTTGTCATTTTCGCCCGAAGCGTAAGTAACCATGCCGCGAAAAAGATATTGTCCGCTTGCATTTACAACGCTTGCGCGAAAGCCTTTTCGCAGTTGCGATGGTGTGGTGAGAATATTGGTTATTCCGTTAATTGAGCCTACGCCGTAATCGGATATTTTCATTGCGCTGCTTGATTCCTGATTGCGTGTAACTTCATTAAGTCCGCCCCAGAGCGACCAAGGTGTATACCCGCTTTGCGCATCGTTCATGTATATTCCGTTAAGATATACTTTTGCTGTGCTGTTATCGTATCCGCGATTGCGAAAGCGAAGTATTCCGAAATCATAACTTGCGATGTTTTCAAAAACATCTTTTGATGCCGATAGAGTAACAGGCAAATCCTGCCCTATATCATCAACATCCATATCAAATTCTACTGTTGTGAAATCAGCATTTGCCGAAAATTCGGGCGACAGTGAAATAATATTAATTTCGGTTGTAATTCCGGCTGCAACTTTCACGCTAAGCGTTACGGCTGTGTAGTCGGGCGATTCAACAGTTATATTCCATGTGCCGACAGAAATATCGGTAAATTCAAAAACGCCTTCGGAATTAGTAAGAGTTTCCGAAGATGAAGGAGTGTTTAAACTTACTTTTGCTCCTTCAACAGGTTGTCGTGTTGTTCGTGTAACAACCTTTCCTTTAATGCCTCCCGCATCTTGCGCCGAAGCTGCAAAAACCGTAAGCATAAATAATAATAGTAGTGATTTTATTCTCATATTTTTAATTTGTTATTTTGCTATATTAATAAATACGGGTAAATGGTCGCTATAACCATTTTGAAAAACATTTCCGATAAAAGTGCGGAGAGGATAATCTTTGTATTGTCCGCTTTGTTGCATCAAAAACGGACGGTTAAAAATATTTCCGTAATATTTTGCTCCTTTGGCTTTTATCAGTTTTATAGTTCCTTTTTCGCCGTGCAGCAGAGCCTCGTTTACGATTATATTGTCAAACAAGTTCCACTCATCGTTGTAGGCAAGCGAGCCGAAGCCTTTCTTAAACATTTCGTAAAACGGGTTAAACAGTCCGTTAGTGGCGATTTCTTTTTCGTTGCCTTTTGCGCCTATTACTTCGTATAAACTTTTGTCAACAGGGTCGTCGTTCATATCTCCCATGATTGCGATTTTTATACCCGGATATACGAGCATCATCGAGTCGGCGGCTTTGCGCATATATTCTGCGGCTGCCACGCGCCGTATTTCCGACGATTGTTTGCCTCCTATCCGCGAGGGAAAATGGCATACGAAAAAACAAAATTTCTCGTTTTCGATAGTTCCCCACACCATAAGAATATCGCGCGTTTTAAAACCTACATCAACAGTAATAGGCATGCTGCCTTCATATTTGAATTGGTCGGGGCGATAAAACAAAGCCACATCTACGCCGCGTGCATCCGGCGAATCGAAATGCGCTATCTGATAATTGGCTTTTTGAAGTTTTTCTAATGCTGCAATATCTTCAAGTACATTACGATTTTCAATTTCGGATACGCCAATGATAGTAGGATAGTCTTTTACCGCAGATGCTACGCCATAAAAAACTTCTTCGAGTTTACTCAGCTTTTGCCAATATTTTTTGCTATCCCATTTTTTAGCGCCTGTGGGTGTAAATTCTTCGTCGCGTACTCCGGGTGAATTTATCGTATCAAAAAGATTTTCTACGTTGTAAAACAAGATAGTATATTTTTTATCTTGTGCATTGACAGTCAGGTAAAAACCCAACATTATCAATATCAATAATATATATTTGCAATGTTTCATTAATTTAATGTGCTAATATGCTAATGTGTTAATATGCTAATTTGCTAATATGTTAATGCGCTAATTCTTAATTCTTAATTTTTAATTCTTAATTCTAAAGCCCCCAAGATGCTGAATTAAATGTTGTTTCAACAGCATTTTGTATATCTGTCGGCAAGTAGAAGAAGAAATCCAATCCTGTAAGCGTTTCAATTTCGCGAACAGTTTTAGCGTGCGCC